>DASSGC010000396.1:0-4171 GCA_035693765.1 Acidimicrobiales bacterium | reverse complement strand
GTGAAGGTGTCGTACCGGTACTGGCTGGTGTTGACGTACCAGTACGCGGTCTGGTTCATGTGGCGCGGCGGGCGCTGCCAGTCGAGCGCGAACGCCATGTGCTGGAAGCCCATGATCGGCCGGATCTTCTCCTGACCGACGTAGTGCGCCCAGCCGCCGCCGTTGCGGCCCTGGCACCCCGTGATGGAGGTGAGCACGAGCATCGCGCGGTAGATCTGGTCGGAGTGGAACCAGTGGTTGGTGCCGGCCCCCATGAGGATCATGCCGCGGCCGCCGGTGTCGACGGCGTTCTGCGCCCACTCGCGGGCCAGCCGCACGACCTGCTCGGCGGGCACGGAGGTGATCTCCTCCTGCCAGGCCGGGGTGGCGGGCGTGCTCGGGTCGTCGTAGTCGGCCGGCCACGTGCCCGGCATCCCGTCACGACGCACGCCGTACTGCGCGAGCATGAGGTCGAGGACGGTGGTGACGAGGCGGCTGCCGATGCGGCGCACCGGCACGCCGCGCGAGACGTGCGCGACCTTGCCGTCGTAGGTGTCGAAGCGCGGCAGCACGACGCGCGCGGACTCGGTCGCCGTGCCGTGCAGGGTGAGCACCGGCTCGATGTCACCGAGGTCGAGGTTCCACTTGCCCCAGCCCTCCTCGCCGTAGCGGAAGCCGATCGAGCCCTGGGGGATGGCCACCTCGCCGGTGGTCGCGTCGAGCATGGCGGGCTTCCACATGGCGTTCTCGGACCGGCTCTCGGGGATGTCGAGGTCCCCGGCAACGAGGTACTTGCCCGGTCGGTATGCCGGCCCGTCGCCGTCTGCGGTCGTGCCGGCATCCGTGGTGTCGGGCTCGAGGGCCACGAGGAAGGGCAGGTCGGTGTACTGCTGGTTGTACTGCGTGAAGAAGTCGACCTGCTGGTCGACGAAGAACTCCTTGAGGATGACGTGCCCCATCGCCATCGCGAGCGCACCGTCGGTGCCCGGGGCGGCGGCGACCCACTCGTCGGCGAACTTGACGTTCTCGGCGTAGTCCGGCGAGACGGCGACGACCTTCTGGCCGCGGTACCGGGCCTCGGTCATCCAGTGTGCGTCGGGCGTGCGGGTCATCGGGACGTTCGAGCCCCACATGATGAGGTACCCGGCATCCCACCAGTCGCCGGACTCGGGCACGTCGGTCTGGTCGCCGAACATCTGCGGCGAGGCGTTGGGCAGGTCGGCGTACCAGTCGTAGAAGGAGAGCATGGGCGCCCCGATGAGCTCGAGGAACCGGGCACCCGAGGCGTAGGACACCGGGGACATCGCGGGGATCGGTGAGAAGCCGGCGATCCGGTCGGGGCCCCAGCGCTTGACGGTGTAGACGTGGGCCGCCGCGATGATCTCGACGACCTCCTCCCACGTCGAGCGCACGAGCCCTCCCTTGCCGCGGGCCGACTTGTACCGCTTGGCCTTCTCGGGGTCCTGGACGACCGAGGCCCACGCGACCACGGGGTCGCCGCCGACCGCGCGCTTGGCCTCGCGGTACATCTCGAGGAGCACGCCGCGCACGTAGGGGTAGCGGACCCGGGTGGGCGAGTAGGTGTACCAGCTGAAGGCGGCGCCGCGCGGGCAGCCGCGGGGCTCGTACTCCGGCCGGTCGGCGCCGGTCGAGGGGTAGTCGGTCTGCTGCGCCTCCCAGGTGATGATCCCGTCCTTGACGTACACCTTCCACGAGCAGGAGCCGGTGCAGTTGACCCCGTGGGTGCTGCGCACCACCTTGTCGTGCGCCCAGCGGTCGCGGTAGAAGGAGTCGCCGGAGCGTCCGCCGGTCGCGTGGATCGAGCGCTTGTCGTCGGACACCTCCGACCGGGTGAAGAAGCGTCGGGTACCGACGAGGGCGTCGGTCAGCGGTCCGTCGAGGCCGGCGGGGCTCATGCGGGCTCCTTCGATGCGGTGGTGCGGAAGGGGGTGCTCGTGCTGACGTGGGCCAGGCACGTGGTGGGGTCGACGAACGGCTCGAGGCTGACGCGGGTGGCGGTCTCGCCGAGCTGCTCGAGGGAGCCGGCGATGAGTCCGCGGTGGATGCCGCACACGACGGCGGGGTTGGCGCGGGCCAGCTCGAGGAACGGGCAGTGGGCCAGCGTGATCTCGGCGGTGCGGCCACCCTCGGACGTCCTCAGCTCGGGGGTGTAGCCCCACTCCTGGAGCACGTCGATCATCTGCGCGAGCTTGCCCAGCCAGCGCCCCGGCGTGTCGGCCGCGCGAGCGCCGGGGTGGGCCGGCACGTGCTCGAGGGCCCAGCGCCGGCCGGCCTCGGCGGGCGTCGTCGCGTGCCCGGACGCCCCCTCGGTCAGGGTCTGGGCCAGCAGCGAGCTGAGCAGGCGGAGGGGTTCGAGCTGGGTGCGTGGGTCGACGTCCTCGAGGGACCCCGGCGCCAGGGTGTAGAACTTCCGGGGCCGACCGGCCCCACCCTCGCGACGCACCTCGGCCTCGACGAGACCCGCGGCGACGAGCTGGTCGAGGTGGAAGCGCACCGTCGTCACGTGCAGGCCGACCTCGTCGCCGAGCTCGGCCGCGGTCAGGCCCGGCGCGCGACCCCCGGCGTCGCGGTGGGCCAGCGCGTCGACGAGCTGGCGGCGCACGGGGGAGGAGAGCAGGGATGCGGCGTTGTGCGGAGCAGCCGTCGTCATCCCCTTCTCCTCTGCGTCGACATTGGAGGAATCCGTTCCTCCCTATCGAAGCACACCGCGACAGTGCGCGCCACCCCCTCCCGCGTGGCGCTTTGCGCTTGACGCCGTGCGGAATCAGGGTGTACTACTGGCCGTCGTAATAGGTGAGGCTCACCTGTCTGGCCGGACCCGCCCCGCGGGTGTACCGTCCCGGGGAGAGAGTTTTAGAGGATCGAGTTCATTCAAATGGAGGGCCCGATGAGCCAGGACACGACCGAGCGGGCGGCGGCGCCGGCGGGACCAGCGCACGTGCACGTCTCGGGTGGGGCCAAGCGGGTCCTCACGATGTCGACGATCTCCTTCACCCTCATGTTCGCGGTCTGGCTCATGTTCGGCATCCTGGGCGTGCCGATCCAGCAGGAGCTCGGCCTCACCGATCCCGAGCTGGCGTGGATCTCCGCGGTGGCGGTGCTCAACGGTTCCTTGTGGCGGCTGCCGGCCGGCATGCTCACCGACCGCGTGGGCGGCCGGGTCGTCACCATCGCGATGCTCCTGCTGACCGCGATCCCCTGCTTCTTCATCACCCAGGTGACCGCGTACCTCCCCCTGCTCGTGCTCGCGTTCCTCGTCGGCTTCGCGGGCAACCTGTTCAGCGTCGGGATCGCCTGGAACGCCGCGTGGTTCCCCAAGGAGCGACAGGGCTTCGCACTCGGCGTCTTCGGGGCAGGCAACGTCGGCGCCTCGGTCACCAAGCTCCTCGTCGTGCTCCTCCCGACGATCATCGTCAGCACCACGGGCGCCATGTACCTCGGGATCTTCCCGGGGGGCTGGCGGATCTTCCCGGCGTTCTACACCGTGGCCCTGGTCGTCGTCGCGATCCTGACCTTCGCCATCGTCCCCCGCCACGACAGGAAGGGCGGCGAGGGCAAGCCGATCCGCGAGATGCTCGCACCGCTCAAGCACGTGCGGGTGTGGCGGTTCAGCCTCTACTACGCGGCGGTCTTCGGGGCCTACGTCGCCCTGGCCGCGTGGCTCCCCAAGTACTACGTCGACAACTACGACGTCGAGCTGCAGACCGCGGCCCTGCTCACCGCCACCTTCATCTTCCCGGCCTCACTGCTCCGGCCGGTCGGCGGCTGGTTCTCCGACCGGTACGGTGCCCGGCGGGTCATGTACTGGACCTTCGGCGTCATGGCGGTGACGACCGGCATCCTCATGATGCCCAACGGCCACCTGGTCATCGCCCACCCGGACGGCACCGAGAGCGAGCACCTGGCCTACAGCATCGGCATCGGCGTGTTCGCCCTCCTCGTCTTCGCCCTCGGCTGCGCGATGGGGGTCGGCAAGGCCGCCGTCTACAAGCACATCCCCGAGTACTTCCCCGACAACGTCGGCTCGGTCGGCGGGCTGGTGGGGATGTTCGGGGGCCTCGGCGGCTTCTTCCTGCCGCCGCTGTTCGCCTACACCAAGCAGTGGTCCGGCTTCCCGAGCTCGACGTTCTTCGTGCTCTTCCTGCTCACCGCCGCGTGCTTCGCCTGGATG
>DASSGC010000395.1:0-14212 GCA_035693765.1 Acidimicrobiales bacterium | reverse complement strand
GCTTGTAGAGGTAGCGGGCGACAGCGGTCGTGAGGGCCTCGCTGCCCGGCACCCGTTCGGACTCGACCGCCCGCACCCGGTCGACGAGCGCCCGGTAGCGCCGGGCGTAGGCCTCGTTCTGGTACTCGACCAGCTCGGCCGACCGGCGGTCGACGAGCCGCTCCAGGGTCTCCTCCTCGGGCTCGTCGAGCACGTCGTGGACGGTCGACCTCGCGACGGCCTCGACGGCGGCGCGGTCGTCGGCGGCGAGCCGGCCCCACGTGAAGGCCCGCTTGTTCGCCTCGACCGCGACCCCGTTGAGCTCGATGGCGCGCTCGAGCGCCGCGAGGCTCACGGGGAGGAGCCCGCTCTGGCATGCGTAGCCCAGCAGCATGATGTTCGTGTAGATCGTGTCGCCGCTGAGCGCCTCGGCCAGCTCGGTGGCCGGCAGGAAGTCGGCGGCCTTCTCGCCGGCCGCCCGCTCGAGCGACCGCCGCATCGGCGTGGCCGACAGGTCGAGGTCGGGGTTGCGGGCGAACGCGGCCGTCGGCGCGACGTGGTCGTTCACGACGAGCGCCGTGCGATCGGCAGCGATCTTGGAGAGGCACTCCTGGCTCGACGCCACGACGATGTCGGCGCCGATCAGCACGTCGGCGCCGCCCGCCTCGATGCGGGTGGCGTGGACCTCGTCGGGCCGGTCGTAGACGCGGACGTGGCTGGTGACGGGGCCGTTCTTCTGGGCGAGCCCGGCGACGTCGAGCACGGTGACGCCCTTGCCCTCGAGATGGGCCGCCATGCCGACGAGCGCGCCCATGGTGACGATGCCGGTGCCGCCGATGCCCGCCAGCAGCACGCTGGCGGGGCTGTCGGACGGCGCCACGCCCGGCGCCGGCAGGGCGGCGGTCAGGGCGGCGGGCAGGGCCGGCAGCTTCGTCGCCGACGCGCGGAGCTTGGCGCCCTTGACCGTGACGAAGCTCGGGCAGTACCCGAGCAGGCACGAGTAGTCCTTGTTGCAGGACGACTGGTTGATCCGGCGCTTGCGCCCGAGCTCGGTCTCGACCGGCTCGATCGAGATGCAGTTCGACTGGACGCTGCAGTCGCCGCAGCCCTCGCAGATGCGCTCGTTGATCACCACCCGGAGGTCCGGGTCGGGGTACTTCCCGCGCTTGCGCTTGCGGCGCTTCTCCGCGGCGCACTCCTGCTCGTAGACGATCACCGTGGTGCCCGGGATCTCCCGGAGCTGCCGCTGGAGCCTGTCGAGCTCCTCGCGGTGGTGGACCGTCGTGCCCGACGGGAGGTCGGCCCGCTTCCACCGCGCCGGGTCGTCGGTCACGACGACGACCTTCTTCGCCCCCTCCGCCGCGACCTGGCGGGCGATCTCCGGGGCCGTCACCTCGCCCTGGATCTCCTGGCCCCCGGTCATGGCGATGGCGCCGTTGGCGAGGACCTTGTAGGTGATGTTCACGCCCGACGCCACCGCGGCGCGGATGGCGAGCAGGCCGGAGTGGAAGTACGTGCCGTCGCCGAGGTTCTGGAAGACGTGCGGCGTCTCGAGGAACGGGGCCATGCCGATCCAGCCGGCGCCCTCGCCACCCATCTGGGTCACCGCCAGCGTCGGGCGGTCGGGCATCGACATCGCCATGCCGTGGCACCCGATGCCGCCGAAGGCGACGCTGCCGTCGGGCAGCCGGGTCGAGGTGTTGTGGGGGCAGCCGGAGCAGAACGACGCCTGACGCATGAGCCCGCTCCCGCCGGGCCCGGCGGTCCGGCCGTTCCCCGCCTGCACCGTCAGCGACGTGCGCGGCGTGGCGCGTGCCCGCACGTCGGGCGCGTCGACGAGCCGCCCGAGGCGGGCGGCGACGGCCTTGGCGACGTGCTCCGGTGTGAGCTCGCCCCGATCGAGCACCAGCGGCGCACCCCGGTCGTCGGTCTTGCCCACGAGCACCGGGGCATCGCGCCGGTTGACGAGGATGCGAGCGAGCTGCTCCTCGACGATCGGCCGCTTCTCCTCGACGACGAGGACCTCCTGGCAGCCCTCGACGAACTCGAGGATGCCCTCCGGCTCGAGCGGCCACGGCATCGCCACCTTGTAGACGGCGATGCCCAGCTCGGTCGCCCGGACGTCGTCGATGCCGAGGGCGTCGAACGCCGCCCGCACGTCGAGGGTGGCCTTGCCGGTGGTCACGATGCCGAGCGTCCGGGGTCGGGTGCCGACGATCACCCGGTCGAGGCGGTTGGCGCGCACGAACGCCTTGGCTGCGGGGAGCCGGTGGGCGTAGATGACCTCCTCGCCGGGGAGTCCGCCCGCACCACGGAAGATGTTGAGGCCCGTCGCCGGCTTCTCGATGTCCGGCAGCACGACCGACACCCGGTCGGCGTCGACCGACACGGACGCGCCGCTCTCGATGATGTCGGTCACGCACTTGAAGCCGATCCAGCACCCCGACAAGCGCGACAGCGCCCACCCGTAGATGCCGTAGTCGAGGTACTCCTGCACCGTCGCCGGGTGGAGGATCGGCATGCCGCAGTGCATGAACGCCAGGTCGCTCTGGTGGGCGGTCGTCGAGGACCGGGCGCCGTGGTCGTCGCCGGCGAGCACGAGCACGCCGCCGTGGGGCGACGCCCCCGCCTGGGCGCCGTGCTTCAGCGCGTCCACCGACCGGTCGACGCCGGGGCCCTTGCCGTACCAGATCGAGAACACGCCGTCGTGGCGCATCCCGGCCATCATCGACGCGTGCTGCGTGCCCCAGACCGACGTGGCGGCGAGATCCTCGTTGAGGCCCGGCCGGAAGTGGATCTCCTGCTCGGCGAGGGCGTCGCGGCCCTGGTTGAGCGCCTGGTCGTAGCCGCCGAGCGGCGAGCCGGGGTACCCGGAGATGAAGCCGGCCGTGTCCAGCCCGGCGGCGAGGTCGCGCTGGCGCTGCACCAGCGGCAGCCGGACCAGGGCCTGCGTCCCCGTCACGTAGACGCGACCGGAGGTCTGCCGGTAGCGGTCCTCGAGTCGATAGGTCGTGTTGACAGCCATGTGGCGCTCCCGCCTGCTGGTGGTCGACGCGGTGCGGGGTCGGCGCGCTCGGGCGGTCCGGTCGGCGACCTCCGCGTGTCGCGCTCGGCCGTGCTCGGGCATCGCAGCTGTCCCCCCTGAACTGAAGTTGATTAAATAGTAGTGCTCGGGCCGGCCCGCCGCGTCAACCGGGACCGGCTGGCCGGTGCACCAGGACGGAGGGGAACGATGGGATTCGCGCTGCGGAAGAGGTCGCTCGACGTCGGCATCGTGACGAACGACGCCGACCGGATGCTCGCGTTCTACCGCGACACGCTCGGGCTGCCGGCGCTGGACCCCCTCTCGTTCGGGGCGCACGGCACGGTCCACCGGCTGTGCGTCGGCGAGAGCATCCTGCGGCTGTTCCAGCCGGGGACCCCGGCACCGGAGCGGGGTGGACCCAACGACTCGACGGCCGCCAGCACCGGCGTCCGGTACCTCACCCTCGTGTGGGACGACGTCGACGAGGTGGTCCGCGCGTGCGAGGCCTTCGGGGTGCACGTCAGCGGGCCGGTGCGGGAGATCCGTCCCGGCGTGCGGGCGACGACGATCCAGGATCCCGACGGCAACTGGATCGAGGTGCAGTCGCTGAGTTAACTTAAGTTTGTTCACCTAGCCTTCCAGGAGTCGGGATGCTCGTCTCGTTCAGCGCGCGAGGGCCGTTGAAGCACCATTGGTACGCGGTGGCGCGTTCCGACGACGTCCGCGACCGGCCGCTCGGCGTCGAGCTCCTGAAGGAGCGGCTGGTGCTCTGGCGAGGCCCCGGCGGTGCCGTGATCGCGGCGCCCGACAAGTGCACCCACCGGTGGGCCGAGCTGCATCGCGGCACGGTGCAGGACGGGTGCCTCGTCTGCCCCTCGCACGGCTGGACCTTCGGGGAGCACGGCCGGTGCATCAGGGTCCGCCTGCGCCACGAGATCCCCCACGAGGCCCACCTCACGACCTTCCCCTGCGACGAGCGCTACGAGCTGGTGTGGGTCTGCCTCGGCGCCCCCGAGACGGAGATCCCGGACGTGCCGGTGGACGACGACGCCGGCTACCACCGGGCCGGCGCGGCCACTGCCACGTGGAAGGCCCCGGCGCCGCGGATCGTGGAGGCGCTGCTGGAGCAGCCGCCACCGGCCGAGACCGCAGCCCGCATCGAGATCCCCTTCACCTACCGGCGGTCGGCGTACCGGCACGATGGTGTGCGGAGCGAGCACCTGGTGACCTGCGCCCCGGTGGATGCCATGACCTCGACCGTGTCCACGCTCGTCTGGACCGACGACCCCGCCCGCTCGGCCGAGGACCTCCTGCAGGCCGACCTGGTCGCCGCCGCGCCGGTCAAGCGGGCGGTCGAAGCGGTGACGGGGATGTACGAGCTCGACGAGCGGCTCACCGGCGACGATGCAACCAGCGCCGCAACCAGCGCCGCCACCAGCGCCGCGGCGGCCTGGCGGCGCGCCCTGCTCGCGACGATGTCGGCGACCGTCTGACGACGGCGTCACCAGAAAGGACCGCCCTGCCATGCGCCTCGGACTGATGATCGGCTCCGACAAGGAGCGTTCCCGCGCCGACCGGCTCGCCGGCCTCGTGAGCGACGTCCAGGCCGCCGACGACGCCGGCTTCGCCTCGCTGTGGATCCCGCAGGTCCCCGGCTACCTCGACGCCATGACGGCGATCACCGTGCTGGGCCCGCACACGCAGCGGATCGAGCTCGGCACGGCGGTCGTCCCCATCCAGACCAGGCACCCGATCGCGATGGCCCAGCAGGCGCTGACGACGCAGGCGGCGTGCGGCGGGCGCTTCTCCCTCGGGCTCGGCCCGTCGCACCACTGGATCGTCCAGGGCCAACTCGGCCTGCCGTACGAGCGCCCGGCGGCGCTGATGCGCGACTACCTCGACGTCCTGAACCAGGCGTTCCGCGGCCCGGGCCCGGTCGACGTCGAGAACGAGTCGTTCCGGGTGCACAGCCCTATGGACGTGATCGACCCCACGCCCATGACGGTCCTGCTGGCCGCGCTGGCACCGGTCATGCTCCGGGTCGCCGGCGCGCACGCCTCCGGCACGGTCCTCTGGATGGCCGACGAGAAGGCGATCGGTGACCACGTCGCGCCCCGGATCACGCAGGCGGCCGCCGAGGCCGGCCGCCCGGCCCCGAGGATCGTCGCCGGCGTGCCGGTGGCGCTGTGCGCAGCGCGCGAGGTGGACGAGGCCCGCCGCTACGCCAGCGAGGTGCTCGGGCACGCCGACTTCTCGCCGAACTACCTGCGGCTGCTCGAGCACGGCGACGCCGAGGACGTCGGCGACACGATGGCCGCCGGCCCGGAGGAGGCGATCGTGGCCCGGCTGCGCCGCTACCGGGAGGCCGGCGTCACCGACTGCGCCGCCCGGGTCGTGCCGCTCGGCGACACGCCGGCGGCCCGCCTGGCGTCGAAGCAGCGCACGCAGGCGTTCCTCGCCACCCTCATCCCGGACCTCTGACCAACCGGCGCAGCATCTCCGCGAGCTTCCGCTGCTCCGCCGGCGACAGCACCGAGACGAACTCCCCCTGGGCCCGGAAGCCGGCCTCGAGGCACGCCTCGACGACCTCGCGGCCCTGGTCGGTGAGGTAGGACTTCACGATGCGGCCGTGGGCGGGGTCGGGCTTGCGCTCCACGAGGCCGCGCCGCTCGAGGCTCGCCAGCGCCAGCTGGGCCGCCTGGGACGTGATCAGCGAGCGCCGGGCCAGCTCCGCACCGGACAGGCCCGGCTCGTCGGCGAGCCGGTTGAGGATGCCGAGCTGCGTCCCCGTGACCCCGTGCTCCGCGACGACGTCGTCGACGGCACGGCGGCCGCTGTACGCCGCCTGCTTCAGCAGCCACAGGATGTTGTCGTTGCCCTCCACGAGTCAGCCGATGTGCTCGTCGCCCAGGATCGTCGTGCGCAGCATCTCCCGCGGGGAGTCTGCCGGATACGGCGACGCCCGGTGCACGAGGCCGCGGTTGTCCCAGATCACCGTGTCCCCCACCGACCACTCGTGGCGGTACACGAACCGAGGCTGCGTCGCCCGCGCCAGCAGGTCGTCGAGCAGGGCGCGGCTCTCGCCGGGGTCCATCCCGACGACGTGCGACGTCGACGCGCCGATCACCAGCGACTTGCGGCCGTCGCGGTGCGTCCACACCAGCGGATGCTCGTGCGGGGGGCGCACCTTCCACCGCGCGACGTGCTCGGGCGGTGCCTCGGGCCACGCCTGCCGCTGGGACGCCTCGAACGTGTGGACCACCGGCAGCCGCTCGTACCGCACCTTCTCGTCCGCCGAGAGCCGGTCGTAGGCGGCGTAGGTGCTGGCGAGCTCGGTCTCGCCTCCCGCCTCGGCGACGGCCACGGCCGACAGGCAGGTCGCCTTCTGCGGCGCCTCGTCGTCGACCGGCGTGCAGCCGTCGATGTGCCAGATGAACGTGCCCTTGAGGTAGTCGGCGTTGGCGTTCTTGGACTGGTCGAGGGTGACCCGGTAGATGCCGGGGACGGGATGGGTGCCGGTCACCATCTCGACCTCGCCCAGGCGGCTGCAGAAGCTCACCTGCATCCCGGGGTCGAGGTGCAGGCCGCGGAACACGAGCACGCCGTGCTGCTCCAGCGCGTCGAGCAACGCGGCGGCCAGGGTGTCGTCAGGGCCGAGCCGCTCCGGATCGAGGCCGGTGATCTCGGCGCCGACGACGTCGTTGAGGCGGGTGATGGTGAGCGCGGTCATGGTGGCTCCTTTCAGGGCGACGGGAGCGCCGGGGCGTCCACGATCTCGGCGGACGCGTCGGGTTGCAGCCCGGAGGCGTTGGCGACGACGGCGAAGCACAGGTAGCCCCCCGCCGTGAAGAGCACCTCGACGAGCTGCGACGGGTCGAAGTGCGTGGACAGCACGGCCCACGTCCCGTCGTCGACCGTGTGGCGGTCGACGAGCTGGTCGACGGCGTCGAGGAGGCTCCGCTCGAGGTCGCTCCAGACGTCGGCGCGACCGCCGGCGGGAACGGCGTGCAGCTCCGCGACCGAGAGCCCCGCATCGAGGCCCATGCGCGTGTGCTGGAGCCACTCGTACGCCGAGCGGGTGCGCCACGCCACGCGGAGGATGATCAGCTCACGCAGCCGCGGGGCGAGCGAGGTGCGAGCCAGGAGGATGTCGCTGAAGGACAGCCACGAGGCGGCGAGAGGGCCGTGGTTGGCCAGCAGCCCCAGGACGTTCGGCAGCGGCCGGGCGTCGGGCCCTTCGTAGAGCTCCCGGCGGCGGAGGAACCCCAGCAACGCGGCGCGCGTGGGTTCGTCCCACCGCTCGAACGGCACGGGCGCGATGCGGCTCACAGCACGGAGCCCCCGTTGACGCCGAGCACCTGGCCGGTGATGAAGCCCGCCTCGTCGGAGCACAGGAACACCGTCGCCGCCGCGATGTCGTCGGGGGATCCGAGGCGCCCGAGTGGGACCGCGCTCGCCATCGCCTCGTTGGGCGGGAGGTCACCCCTGGCCTGGCTGGCCCGCTGCATCGGCGTGTCGATCGCCGACGGCGGGATGGTGTTGACCGTGATGCCGTAGGGGGCGAACTCGCGTGCCAGGGACTTCGTGAGCGTGATGACGCCTCCCTTCGACGCGGCGTACTGCGCCATGCGCGGCGAGCCCCGCTGGGCGCTCGACGACGAGATCGTCACGATGCGACCCCACCGTCGCTCGACCATGTCGGGGATCGCCGACTGGATGCAGTGGAACGTGCCGGTGAGGTTGACCTCCAGCACCCGGTGCCACGACTCGAGGGTGACCTCCAGGAACGGCTCGAACGCCACGACGCCGGCGCTCGTCACCAGGATGTCGATGGGACCGAGCTCGGCCCGCACGTGGGACATCGCGGCGTCGACCGAGGGCCGGTCGGTCACGTCGACCTGGCAGCCGATCCCGCCGATGCCGGCGGCGACGTCGGTGGCGCCGTCGCCGTCGATGTCGAGCACGGCGACGCGGTCGCCGCGGCGAGCCAGCTGCTCGCCGATCGCGCGGCCCATCCCGGAGGCGCCGCCGGTCACGACGGCGACGCGGTCAGCCATGCTTGTAGATGCGGCCGTCCTTCATGACGAACCGCACGTCCTGGGTCACGGCGATGTCCTCCGACGGGTCGCCGGGCACGGCGATGACGTCGGCGAGGCAGCCCTCGCCGAGCCGCCCCAGCTCCCCGTCCATCTGGATGAGCTCGGCGCTAGTAACGGTCGCCGCCCGCAGCGCCTGCATCGGCGTCATGCCGCGATCGACGAGAGCGACGAGCTCCCGGGCGTTCTGGCCGTGCGGGATCGCGGGCGCATCCGTGCCGCACGCGATCCGGACGCCGGCGGCGATCGCCTTCGGCAGCATGGCCTTCGCCTTCGGGAACACCGCCGCCGCCTTCTCCTGCAGCTCGGGCGCCGCCCGGTCGATGGCCATGGCCTCGGTGAGGTAGGTCGTCGAGACGAGGAAGGTCCCGTGCTCGACCATCATGCGGATGGTCTCGTCCTCCGCCAGGAACCCGTGCTCGATGCAGTCGATGCCGGCGCGGATGCACGCCCGGACGGCCCGATCGCCCACGGCGTGGGCGGCGACGCGGAGGTCGGCCCGGTGCGCCTCGTCGGCGATGGCCGCCAGCTCCTCGTCGGAGTACTGCTGAGCCCCGGGGCCGGTGCTGTGCGACATCACGCCACCGGAGGCCGAGACCTTGATGACCTTGGCGCCGTGGCGGATCTGGTAGCGGACGCACGCCCGGACCTCGCCGACCCCGTCGGCGATGCCCTCGGCGACGCCGAGCGGCATGATCCCCGGCGCCAACCGCTGGAACACCGTCGGATCGAGGTGGCCGCCGTAGGGGGTGATGGCGTGCCCCGCGGGGACGATCCGCGGGCCGACGACCCACCCCTGGTCGATGGCCCGCTGCAGCGCCACGTCGAGCAGGTAGCCGCCCGTCTTCACCATGAGGCCCAGGTTGCGGCAGGTCGTGACGCCGGCCATGAGCGTCGTCCGGGCGTTCACGGTGGCCCGGAGCGTCCGGTACACCGGGTCGTCCTTGACCCCGTGCATCGGGTCGGGCAGGCCCTCCGGCCCGCCCGGACCACCGATGAGCAGGTTGAGCTCCATGTCCATGAGCCCGGGGAGCAGCGTCACGTCGCCGAGGTCGACCTCGTGCGCGCCCACGGGGACCTCTGCCGGGCCGACGGACGCGATGCGGTTGCCCTCGACGACGATGACCGCCGGTGCGCGCACCTCCCCCGCGTCGACGTCGACCCAGCGGTCGGCCCGCAGGACGATCGCCGGGCTCACGGAGTGGGACCCGTGACCAGGTCGAGGTAGGCCGCGCCCGCGTCGGGCACGCGCGGTTGGCTCCAGCACTCCACCGCGAACGACACGGTGCACCACGAGAAGAGCAGGTGCATCAGGTTGAGGGCGTCGGCGGGGAGGTCGTCCAGCGTGTACCGGTCGAGGTAGGTCATCGCCGACTCGGCCCGCGGGGTGACGGCGTCGTACAGGGCCTGGATCTCGGGCATCGAGGACGAGTACCGCTTGTCCTGCCGCTCCGGCTCGGTCGCCAGGCACCACGCCTCGGCGAACGGCTCGAGGTCCTCGAAGTCGTCGGGCAGCATCGCCATCGTCGTCACACCCCGGCCTTCGTGCGCGTGTAGTCCTCGACCTGCTTCGCCACCTCGTGGTGGAGGTGGCGGCACAGGACCTCCTGGTCGTTCAGGTAGAAGCCGTCGACCGCTCGCGACTCGAGCATCGACTGGGTCGCTTCGAGCGTGTTGGCGTCCTGGAGCCCGAACTCCTTGAACGAGAGCGCGGTGATCTCGTGCTGGATGCGCTCACGTGGCGTCTTCGCCGGCAGGAAGTAGAGCGTCCCCTCGAAGGTGTGGCTGTTGTAGGACGTCGGCCAGTAGTGGTACGTCAGGTACCAGCCCTGGCCCCAGATGAGGATCGTGAAGTTCGGCCAGAGCTGGAACGAGTCGAGGCCCCAGGGGTCGCAGCCGGCCGGGTTGACGCCCGCCGGCAATTTCTCGACGCCGAGATCGAACGCCTGCCACGGCCCGAACAGGCCGGCCCGGCAGATCCGCTCCACCGGCTTGACCATGTTCTCGGGCAGCTCCCACGCCCGGATGCCGGCGGTGCTCACCAGGCGGTGCGGCCCGTCGATCCGGTAGTGCGGCGCCTCGAACCCGGCCTGGATGGCGGCGGCCGCCATGGCCGGCGGCGACTGGTGCTGGTGCAGCACGGGTGCGTGGTAGAACTCCTGGAAGGCGTCCATGTAGAGCTTCCAGTTGGCCTTCACCTCGGCGCGGTAGTGCCAGCGCTCGGTCATCTTGTCGAAGGGGTAGCCCTCGAGCGAGGTGACCATCGGGCCGAGGAACTCGGGGAGCGACTGCTCCGGCCGCTCGGCCAGGTTGACGAAGACGAAGCCCTCCCAGACGTCGCAGTGGACGGCGACGAGGCCGGTGCACGACTTGTCGAGCTTGAAGAACTCCTGCTCCTGCTGCACGAACGAGAGGCTGCCGTCGAGGTCGTAGCGCCAGGCGTGGTACTTGCAGGTGAACTGGCGGGCGGTCCCGCTCACCTCGTCGTTGGGGAAGTCCTGCCACACCAGCTTGTTCCCGCGGTGCCGGCAGATGTTGTGGAAGGCGCGGACCTTCCCGTCCTGGCCGCGGACGACGATGAGCGACGTCCGAGCGGCCGGGAGCTCCTTGGTGAAGTAGCTGCCGCCGCGGGGGAGCTGCTCGACCCGCCCGACGTTGAGCCACGTCCGCTTGAAGATCGCCTCCCGCTCGAGCTCGAAGAACTCGGGTGAGACCGAGTCCTCGTACGACACCGGATCGGTGCCGAGCTCGGGGTAGTGCTCCGTCCAGCTGCCCTCCGGCGGCTTCGGCCACTTCGCCATTCGCTGCTCCTTGCGTCAAGACGAGGGGTGCGGCGAGCGAGCGCCGAGCAGATCGGCGATTCCCCCCGTGCCCCTGTCGGAACGTATACGCTTCCGTGCCCAATGACAAGTACTTGATATTGCGATGGGGGACGTCGATGGAGGACCGGATCGAGCTGTTCGTCGGGGGACGGTGGGTCGCGGCGAGCACCGGCGAGCGCATCGAGGTCGTGTGCCCGCACACCGAGGAGCCGCTGGCGCGCGTCGCCGCCGCGGCGCCGGAGGACGTCGATCGAGCGGTGGCCGCCGCTCGCCAGGCCTTCGACGAGGGCCCGTGGCCCCGGACCCGACCCGCCGAGCGCGTCGAGCTCGTCCGGCTGCTGGCCGAGCGCTACGGCGAGCGCCGGGACGAGCTCGCCGACCTCATCACCGCCGAGCTCGGCGCCCCCATCAGCTTCGCCAGGCGGGCCCAGGTCGCGCTGCCCTGGTCGACCATGGGCGCCCTCGCCGACATCGCCGCCGGCCACTCCTGGCGTGAGAACCGGCCGGGCGTGTACGGCCAGGACATCGTCCTCCACAGGGAGCCGGTCGGCGTGGTGGCCGCCGTGATCCCGTGGAACATGCCGCAGTTCCTCACCGTGACGAAGGTGGTGCCGGCGCTGCTCGCCGGGTGCACCGTGATCCTGAAGCCGGCACCGGAGTCGTCGCTGGACGCGCTGTTCCTCGCCGACCTGCTCGAGCAGGTCGGCCTGCCGCCGGGGGTGGTGAGCGTCCTCCCCGCCGACCGTGTCGTCAGCGCGCACCTCGTCGGTCATCCGGGCGTCGACAAGGTCTCGTTCACCGGCTCGACCGCCGCGGGGAGGCTCGTCGCGCAGGCGTGCGCCACCAACCTCACGAAGGTCAGCCTCGAGCTCGGCGGGAAGTCGGCGGCGATCGCCCTCGACGACGCCGAGCCCGGCGCCGTGGCTTCCGCCGTGCGGATGTCGGGCATGGGCATGGCCGGCCAGATCTGCAACGCCCTCACCCGCGTGCTCGTGCCCGCCACCCGCGTCGACGAGTACGCCGACGCGCTCGCCGCCGAGCTCTCGGCCATCAGGGTCGGCGATCCCACCGACCCGGCGACCGAGATGGGCCCGCTCGTCGCGCAGCGCCAGCAGGACCGGGTGCGGCAGTACATCGCGGCGGGCGTGCGGGAAGGCGCCCGACTCGTCACCGGCGGCGCCGACATGCCGGGCGGGCTCGACCGCGGCTGGTACGTGCGGCCGACCGTGTTCACCGACGTCGACAACACGATGACGATCGCCCGGGAGGAGATCTTCGGCCCGGTCCTGGCCGTCATCCCGTGCGCGGGCGAGGACGAGGCGATCCGCATCGCCAACGACTCCGAGTACGGCCTCGCCGGCTCGGTGTTCACGAGCGACACCGAGCGCGGGCTCGACGTCGCGCTGCGGGTGCGCACCGGCACCTTCGGCGTGAACCAGGGCTACTCGATGGATCCCGCCGCCCCGTTCGGCGGCGTCAAGGCGAGCGGCTACGGGCGCGAGCTCGGTCGGGAGGGCCTGGAGAGCTACCTCCAGATCAAGTCGATCTCGGTCGCTCCGTCGTAGGCCGGCACCGGGCCGGGCGACGGAGGGAGGTGTCCCAGACCGTACGCTCGCCGCGGTGGCGAGGCACCCCGACAGCGGTCGACGGGAGCTGTCGAAGGCACTCGATTCGAGTCCCATCGGCAGGTACTCCGGCGCCGCGCTCGTCGTGCGTGGCCCGGAGGTCATCTTCCAGGCGGCCCGGGGCCTGGCCGACCGCGAGCGCTCGCTTCCCAACCGCGTCGACACGTGTTTTGCCATCGGGTCGCTCACGAAGCAGTTCACCGCCGCCGCCATCCTGCGGCTCGAGATGGAGGGCCGGCTGTCGACGGACGACCCGATCCGCCACCACCTCGGAGACCTACCGGGGGCGAAGAACGACGCGACGATCCATCACCTGCTGACGCACACCGCCGGGCTCATCCGTGCCGGCACCGGTTGGGTGACGACGACCCGGGCGGCGTTCGTGCAGGCGATGAAGGACACGCCGATGGAATCCCCGCCGGGGACGCGGTGCCGCTACTCGAACGCCGGCTTCGGGCTGCTCGGCGCCATCATCGAGAACGTCGGCGGCGAGCCGTACGACGAGGTGCTCGCCAGCCGCTTCTTCCGGCCGCTCGGCATGACGCACTCGGGCTGTGTCGATCACACCACGTGGTTGCCCGACTCGAACCAGGCCGCCGGCCACCGCATGCAGCGACGGTCGGACGGCGGTCTGGGGCCGACCGAGCGGGTGGTTCCTGGGACGGCGGACCGGGCGGGCGATTGGAGCACGCGGCCCGCCGCAGGTGTCACCTCCACGGTCGGCGACCTCCACCGCTGGGAGGTCGCGCTCGCCGGCGAGCGCATCCTCTCCCGCGAGGCCACGCGCCGCATGTTCTCCCCGTGGTCTCGGATGCCAGGTCGCTCGGGCCACTATGCGTACGGCTGGTGCATCGAGCGGAGCCGGCGCGGGGAAGCCACCATCTTCCACCCGGGAAGGCACGAGGGGTTCCAGGCGGCCTACATCCGCTATCCCGACCGAGGGGTCGCGATCATCCTGCTCGCCAACGTGATGGTCGATGACGGCGACGCCGGCTGGCACCACGACATCCAGCACCGCATCGAGGCGATCCTGTTCGGCTAGTGCGTCAAGACGGGCTCGTCAACCACCCGAGCGCGAGTCGGAGGAGCGCGCTTCGTCGAGTGGTCACGTCGGTGAACGAGGCGGTCCGAGGAGCTCGACGCCGTAGCGGGCGGCGACCGCGGCCAGCTGGCTCCAGGTCCACCTCCGGAGTCGGAAGCGTCCCAGAACGTGCGGGCACCCGTTGAAGAGCGAACAACGAGTGACGGCGTCCGGCGCCTCCTCCGCCCGCCGATGTCCGGGCCCGGCTCGACGCCCTCTTCGGCCGGACCCCTGGGTCGCGGCCGGCGGGGCGCGCTCGTCGGGCCGGGTGCCGTGCGTAGTCTCTGGTCCCTGTGCCCGAGAGCAGCGCCCGGCCCGCCGATCTCGTCGCCTACCGCACCGCTGTCGGTGGCATGACCGAGAGCCTGACCACCCATCGCGGCGCGGTGGGTGCGGCGCTCGACGCCCTGCGCGGCACGAGGGGGTGGAGCGACTTCCTCGCCGACGTCCCCCCGCTCGACATCGACCTGGCGGCGGCGAAGGGCCGTCTCCAACTGCTCGGCACGTTCGTCGGGCAGGTGGGCGACGCCTTCGCCGGCGTGTCACTCGGGCCCGACGGCGTGGGCCGGCTCGACGACTCGGTG
>DASSGC010000394.1:0-2788 GCA_035693765.1 Acidimicrobiales bacterium | reverse complement strand
CCACTCGCCCTTGATGTGCCCGAAGAAGCTCTCGATCCACGCCTGGTCGGTCGGCGTGTGAGGCCGACCGCGGTGCTGGGCGATGGCCATGAGTGCCATGAACGCCCGGGTGTCGGCGGCGGCCATCGGCGGCCCGTTGTCGGACACGGCGAGCAGGATCGGCCGGGCCGGGTCATCGACCGCGAGGTCGAGGCGCTCGTCGGTCAACAGCTCGAGCAGGCCCTCGATCTCGAGGGCGTGCTCGAAGATGACCTGGACCTGGGTGGCGGTCTCCTCGACCGACACGAGCGTGTCGATCCAGCGGCGGCTGACCATGTCCACGATCGCGAACACGACCCGACGCGCCCGGGAGAAGTGGGTGTAGGGGTCGGGCCGGAGCGCCCTGCCCGGCTCTCGCCGGGTGGGTTTCTCCGGCCCGCCCTCCGAACCGGACGTGCGACTTTCACCGCATCCGGCTCTCCACGAGCCCATGCCTTCAGGTCATGCCGTTGATCCCGTGATGCTCGCCCAGGGGGTGGGGATGCGGTTCGCTCGCCACCGGTAGCGGGTGACCGCCACCGCTTGGCATTGGAACAGCTGAACCCCGTCCTCCTGCGGCCTCCAGCCGGGCGAGCCGGTCAGGAAGCGTCGGCGCAGGTCCTTCCAGTTGATGCCGACGTGCCGTTTGCGCAGCCACTGCGTCACTCGCCGCCAACAGAAGGCGTCGAGGTAGCGGAACGTGGCTGCCGACACGCCGTGCCGGAAGTAGTTGCACCATCCCCGCAGCACCGGGGCAACCGAGCGCAGCAGGGCGGCAAGCGTGCGGTGCTTTGACCTGCGGGTCAGGGACCGCACCTTGGCCATCACCGACGCGAGCGCCTTCTTGGATGGGTAGGTGTAGACGGCCTGCTTGCCCGCTCGGCCTCTCTGTCGTCTCCGCTGGATGCGGAACCCGAGGAAGTCGAACCCCTCGTCGATGTGGACGACCCTGGTCTTTGGCTCCGAGAGGCGCAGGCCCATCGGTGCCAGTACCGCTGCCACCTCGGCCCGAAGGGCCTCGGCGTGCTCGCGGGTGCCGGCCACCATCACGACCAGATCGTCCGCGTAGCGGACGAGTCGGTAGGTGGCACCTCCCTGTTTGCGGTGGCGTCGTCGCCGCTCGGTGTCCGGGTCCCACTTCGCGATGAAGTGTTCGTCGAGCACCGACAGGGCGACGTTGGCCAGCAGCGGTGACAGGATCCCCCCTTGGGGCGTGCCGGTGATCGTCTCCCGGTCACGGCCGTCCTCGCCGAGGACACCCGCTCGCAGGAACGCCTTCACCAAACCCACGACACGCTTGTCCCCGATCCGGTCGCGCACCCGGCCCAGGAGGGCCGTGTGGTCGATCTCGTCGAAGCACGCCGCGATATCCGCTTCGAACACCCACTCGTAGTTCCGGGCAGGTGATCCGAAGAAGTGGATCTCGGCGATGGCGTCTTGGGCTCGGCGCCTCGGGCGGAAGCCGTAACTGACCGGCTTGAAGTCCGCTTCGAAGATCGGCTCGAGCACCAGCTTCAGCGAGGCTTGCACGACCCGGTCCCGGGCGGTCGGGATGCCCAGGCGACGGAACTTGGAGGTTCCGGGCTTGGGGATCATCCGTTCCCGCACCGGGAGCGGCTCGAACCGTCGAGCCTTGAGATCATCTCGCAGCCCTTCCAGCAGAGCCGTGCCGAAGAGGAGGGAGCGGGGTGCCACTCCATCGACGCCAGCAGATCGTGCGCCCCGGTTGCCTCGCACCCGCGCCCACGCCACAACGAGGAACGCGGGGTCATACACGAGGTTGTAGAGGTCATCGAACCGGCGACCGGGATCAACGGTCGCCCACTGGTGCAGCTTGGTCTGCATGCGCAGTACCCGGGCTTCGGCCTCATCGAGGTCGGGCCACGGATCACCGGTATTCACCGGCGGGCTCCCGCCGTTGCGTCGCCGCTGCTGCGAACTCGCTGGACCCCTTCGCCATGTAGCCGGCTTTCCCGACCTCGGACTACTACGGGTCCTCCGTCCCACCCCGGGGCCGTCAGCCGACGGCGGGCCTGCCCGTCGCCGCCCTGGCTGGACGGCGGGAAGGGCGACCCCGGGATGGTTCCCACGTTCACCATGAGCCGTTCGACGGGGGAGGCGCCCAGCTATGCCCCTGCGGCGTCGCCACGGCTACGCCGCAGGCATTCACCGTGGCCTCCCGACCGTCGACACACCTCGGCCGAGGAGTTCCCCGCTTGCGCGGGTGCGCACCGCAACCCAGCCCATATCCGTCAGGTTGGAGCTGGTGGATCTCTTGAGGGGCTTTATGACGCTGGTTTCTCACGTACACCTTCCCGTCTCGCTTGCCGGACCCGGGCCGTCTGACGGTGCCGACCCATCCCGTCGTTGTCGGGGCTGCTTGCCGCCCTCACCGGCGCCTCCCGGATCAGACTGCCCCCAGCTTCACCAGGCTGCTGCGACAGCCCGGAGGCGGTGCTCTCACATCACCGCACGCACTCATGGCGCCTCGTGGCGCACCGCGTCGTAGATCCAGATCCGGTTCGGGACCCACTCGAGCCAGTCCGGCCACGGCTTCTTCTGCGACGGGGTCCGGGCTGGCAGCTCGGGCAGGACGAGGCCGTGAGCAGCCAGAACACGCCGGAACGTCGACGGTGCGACCCACACGACGCCCTCGTAGGAGCCCCGGTGGGCGAGCTTGCGGTGCGACCGGTCGATGGGACCCCACCGCTCGGCGACCGCCAAGATGGCGTCGATCTCGTGCTGGAGGATGCCGTGCACTGGGTTGCCA
>DASSGC010000393.1:0-4544 GCA_035693765.1 Acidimicrobiales bacterium | reverse complement strand
TGGCCGCCCGGCCGGGATGGGTCGAAGGTCCCCGCCGTGCGTGCCCGACCGCCCTGCCGCCGACCCGGCCCGCAGCGCACGCTGACGCCATGCGAGCGCTCGTGACGTACGGATCGAAGATGGGTGGCACGGCGGGTCTGGCCGGCATGGTCGGCGAGGCCCTGCGGCGGCACGGGGTGGTGGTGGACGTGGTGGCGGCCCGGGAGGCCGGTCGCCCCGGCGGCTACGACGCGGTGATCGTCGGCGGTGCGCTCTACGGCGGCCGCTGGCACCGGGACGCCCGCCGCTACGTGACCCGTCACCGCCGCGAGCTGCGTGACCTGCCGGTGTGGCTGTTCAGCAGCGGTCCGCTGGGCGACGACGGGCAGAAGCCCGACATCCCGCCCGTCGGCCAGGTCGCGGCCCTCGCCCGCCGGATCGGTGCGCGGGGCCACCGGACCTTCGGCGGTTGCCTGCGGGACGATGCGCCCGGGTTCATCGCCCGGAGCATGGCCCGCACGCTGGCCGGCGACTGGCGTGATCCCGACGACGTCGAGCGGTGGGCGTCCCTGATCGTGGGCGAGCTGGCGTCGACGCACACGGCGCCCTAGGGCGAGGGAAGAGGAGGCAGGCCATGCAGCACATCGTGGTCGGGGTCGACGGCTCGACCCCGTCGCGCCGGGCGCTCCGCTGGGCGGTCGACCACGCCCGGACGTGTGGCGCGGCGGTCGAGGTCGTCCACGCCTGGACCGCGCCCGAGGTCGGTGGCGACCGCCTGGCCCAGGCGCTGTCCAGCCCGGCCGAGCTCGAGCACGAGGCCCGGCGCGAGTTGGATGACGTCCTCGCCGGGGTCGACGAGAGCGGCCTCGCCGACCGGCTCACCTCCCTGTTGGCCCACGGCGAGGCGGCCGCCGCGCTGCTCGACGCGGGCGACACGGCCGATCTGGTGGTGGTCGGCACCCGCGGCCTGAGCGGCCGCACGGACGGCGACGCCGGCTCGGTCTGCACGCAGCTCATCCGCCACGCGCGCTGCCCGGTGGTGGTCGTCCCGGACTGACGGGCACACGCCGGCGGGCGCCTGCGGCGGTGCGGCGGGCGCGACCGGTGCGCCGGTCAGCTCGGGCAGGTCGCGTCGGGGCGGCCGAGGGCCCGGGCGGGCGCAGGCGGTCGTGCCCGCCCGGCCGCCGGCACCACCAGCACGGGCACGGGAGACAACTGCACGGTCGACGCCACGACGCTGCCGGTCAGCACCCGGGCCCAGCCGCGCCGCCCGTGCCCGGCCAGCACGAGGGCGGTGGCCCCGGCGGACGCGGCGAGGTCGGCCAGCCCCCGGGCCGGGTCGCGATCGTGCACCACCCGCAAGGTGATCGGGCCCTCCGGCAGCGGCGACCACCCGCCGGGACGGCGATCGCCCGGTGGCCCGTCCGGCACGACGTGGGCCCGCCACAGCGGCACCCCGAACGCACCGGCCCAGGCCCGCGCGGGCGCCAGGACCCGCTCCGCGTCCTCGGGCCCGTCGAGGCACGCGATCACCGGCCCGCCCCGGTCGAGGGCGCCGGCGTCCGCACGGGGGCCGACGAGGAGGACCGGTCCGCCGATGGTGCGCACGACGTCGTCGGCCACCCCGCCCGCCAGCGTGCGGGCAGGGCCGTACGCGCCGTGGGACGCCATGCACACGAGGGTGCCCGGCCCGGCCGCGGCCACGACGGCGGCGGCGACGGAGCCGTAGCGGACGTGCCGCACGTCCGACCCCGGTGGCAGCGACAGCCGGTCGGTCGTGGGTGCCGCCGGGCCCTCGGGCCCCGGCGGCGGGATGACGGACAGGACGCGGAGCGACGCCCCGGTGCGCTCCGCCAGGCTGCGCGCCACGCCCAGCGCCCGCGCCGGGCCCGTCCCCGGGCCGAGCGGCACGAGGATGCGGGCGAACGGCGCGGCGCCCGGCGGCCGGTTCACGTGCCCGGGAGCGAGGTGTCGAGCGCCTCGGCCCCCGCCTCGAGCACCTGGTCGGCCGTGATCCGGTCGACCTTGCCCCGTTCGAGGAGCCGCAGCTCGACCGGCACGAGGCTCAGGAGCTGGATGGCACGGAGCTCGTCGGCGGTCGCCGCCCGGGCGAGCAGGTGACCGGCCATGAACCGTTCGGCGGTCGCCCACACGACACGCGGCGTCGCCGGGTGCGGCGAGCCGTCGTCGGGCTGGTTTCCCTCCACGAGCCGCACGAGCTCCGCCCGGTCGGCGTGCGCCAGCCGGTTGAGCACGGCCCAGGCGGGCACGGGCTGGCCGCGGGCGATGTAATAGGGCACGGAGCGGCCGGCCAGGAAGGCGGCGACCTCCTCACCGAGGTCGGAGTCCTGCCAGGCCTCGGGCCGTCCGCACCGCTCCTCGGGATCGTCGGGCGCCCGGCGGCGCCGGAAGTGTGCGAACCACATACCTGGAGTATTCGCAGGTGGACGACCTCTGCCCAGGGGCCAAGGTCCCTGTCGTGCGGCGGGCCGTCCGGCCCTTACCGCCCAGGCCACAGGATGCGACGATCGAGTCGGGAGGGCCCATGGCCGTGTGCAGGAGCGCCGGATGGTGAGACCGGGCGCGGAGGAGGTCACGTCGTCGCCGGTCACGTCGTCGCCGGTTACGGTGGCGCGCGGCCGCACGGCGGGGTTGCACCGCCGGTGGGTCGCGGCGATGGTGGCCGGCGAGCTGGTGGGCTTCGTCCCGCCGGCGGTGACGGGCGCGGTGCTCGCCGCCGCCGGCGCACCCGACGCCGTGCTGGTCCCCGCGCTCACCCTGGCGGGGCTGTGCGAGGGCGCCGTGCTCGGCGCGGCCCAGGCCCGCGTCCTCGGACGCTACGCGCCCGGCGTCGACCGGCGGGCCTGGGTCGTGGCGACCGCGGCCGCCGCAGGCTGGGCGTGGCTCGCCGGCATGGGCGGCAGCGCGGTGATGGCGGCCGGCGCGCCGCTGCCGGTGCTCGTCCTCGTGGTGCCCGCCTGGATGTCCGGCCTCCTGGCGATGGGCTGGGCGCAGTGGCGGGTGTTGCGGTTGACCCTGCCCCGCTCGGGCCGCTGGATCTGGGTCACGGCCGGGGCCTGGCTGGTGGGCGTGGCGATCCCGGTGGCCACCCTGTCGGCCGTGCCCGCCGGTTGGCCCGCCGCGGCCGGCGCCGCGTCGGGCGTCGCCGCCGCCGTGGCCATGGGACTGACGGTCGGTGCCATCACCGGGCGGACCCTGGGGCGACTGCTGGCGACGGGCGGGCGTCCGGCGGTCACGTCGTGACCTTCGGCCCTGTGACGGGGGCATCCCGAGCACGACGCTGATGGTGATGACACACACCGGACACCCCGCGGCGACCACCGTGCACGCGGTCGCCGGTTACGCCTCGATCCTCGTGCCGCTCGACGGCTCGGAGCTGGCCGAGCGGGCGCTCGGCCCCGCCCGGGAGCTCGCGCTGCGGTTCGGCGCCGGCCTGCACGTCGTGACCGCGGGCGTCGGACGCGAGGACATCTGGTGGTACGAGCGCTACCTGGACCGGATCCGCGAGCAGGTCCCAGGGGTGGCGGTCCACGTGTCGAGCGTGCCGGACGCGGCCGACGGGATCATCGCGACCGCGCGGGCCGAGGGCTCGTGCCTCGTGTGCCTGTCGACCCACGGGCGGGCGAGGTCGGCCGCCATCACCGGCTCGACGTTCGCCGCGGTGGCCAAGCGGATCGGCCACCCGCTCGTCGCCGTCGGTCCCCGGGTGCTCATCGGCGGGAACGACCAGTCCGCCGGCCGCATCGTCGCCTGCCTTGACGGGGGGCCGCTCGCCGAGCGTGTCCTGCCCACGGTGGCGGCCTGGGCCCATCGCTTCGACCTGCGGGTGTCGCTCGTGACCGCGGCCGATCCGGTGCTGCTCCGCAGCCGGCTGGCCCGCGAGCGGGCGGAGGCGACCCGACCGTACGGGCACCACGGCGATCCGATGGCGTACCTCCACGCTGCCGCCGCGCTGCCCGTGCTCGCCGGGCTGGACGTCGACACGGAGGTGCTGTGGGGGCTGGCCCATCCGCACATCGCCATCGGCGAGCACCTCGACCGCCACCCGGCGCTGCTGGTGGCGGCCACCACGCACGCGCGGACGGGGCTGACGCGCATGGCGCTCGGCAGCAACGTCGCCCGCATCGTGCACCGCGTCCCGGTGCCCGTGCTGGTCGAGCCCCCCGGCCGGCCCTGACGACCGCCGGCCCGGTGCCGGCCCTCCCCCGGTGCCGGGCCGGTATCCGGTGACCAAGGGCCCGGTCAGGACGGGCCGCGGCGCCCTGCCGCCCGCGCCCGCGAGCCACCACGCTCAGGTCGGTGCCGGGCACGTACCGGTGCCCCCAGAGAAGGGGACAGCCATGACCGAGACCACAGACGCCACCGGTGGGGACCGGCCGGCCGGACGTGACGTCCTGCGCCCGGACACGGGACCGCGGCCCCCGACCCCGCCCGACGAGGGCGGAGGCCGGCACCCGCGCCGCTGGTGGATGGGCCCGACAGCCCTGATCGTCGCCCTCGCGCTCGTCGCCGCGCTGGTCGCGGTCGTGGGGTGGGGCGCCGCC
>DASSGC010000392.1:0-2822 GCA_035693765.1 Acidimicrobiales bacterium | reverse complement strand
TGGCCAGGGCGACCTGGGCGATCGGTTCGAGGGCCACCTCGGCCGCCGGGCCGCCGCCGGCGTAGAAGGCGGCCAGCGCGGCCATGGCGTAGGCGCCGAAGAGCACCTCGGGGGCGTTGCCCTCCGCGGCGGCCTCCCGTGCGGCGGCCGCGGCCTCGACCGCGCCGTCGACGTCGAACGACATGAAGCGGGCCACCGTGGCGTGGAGCAGCAGGGTGGCGGCCAGCTCCGGCGCCACGTCGCGGACCGCACGGGCGTGGTCCTCGAACCGCCGGGTCGCCTGGTGCGAGCTGGCCAGCCATTCCTCGGCCTGGCCGAGGATGATGGCCATGCCCGCCCGGGTCGCCGGGTCGCCGGCGCGGTCGATGGCCGGCAGCAGCAGCCCGGCGGCGCCTTCGTAGTCGGCACCGGCCCACCGCACGTCGGCCGCCCCGAGCAGGTAGCGGTCCCGGTCGGTCGGCGAGGTGGCGAGGCGAGCGGCCTGCTCGTAGGCCGCGGCAGCGGCCTCCAGCGCGCCGCGACGGTACGACGTCGCCGCGGCGGCCGCGAGGCGCTCGGCGACGGCGGCGTCGGCCCCGGCCACGCTCAGCGACAGGTGCCAGATGCCGCGCTGCTGGTCGACGGTGGCGTCGGCGAGGGCGCCGTGCAGCGCACGGCGCTGATCGGCGTCGAGCATCTCGTGCGCCGCGCACCGCAGCAGCGGGTGCCGCCAGCGCACCTGGCCGTCACCGAGGGAGACGACATCCTGTCGCTCGGCCTCGGCCAGGTCGTTGATCGACCCGCCGAGTGCCGCCAGCGCTCGCCCGATCGCGCCCAGGTCGTCGTCGGCGGCCAGGGCGGCCACGCCGAGCGCCTGGAGCGTGGACGGCCGCAGGTCACCCAACCGGGCGCGGAAGTCGTCGAGCAGCCGGTCGTCGACGGGCAGGACCGCCGGCAGGGGGGCGGTGCCCGATCGCTGGGCGTCGGAGAGCCGGCGGGCGCCCTCGAGCATCGCCAGCGGGTTGCCGTGGGTCAGCGCCCAGCACCGGGCGGCCACGCTCGGCGTCGTGCCGGTGCGACCGAGCAACGCGACGGCGTCGTGTCGCTCCAGCCCCTGCAGGTCGAGGCGATCGAGGCCGGTCTGGTCGAGCAGGCACGGCACGCCGGTGCGCTGGGAGAAGACGAAGCCCACACGGTCCGCGGTGCAGCGGTGGGCGGCGAACACGAGCGCCTCGAGGCTGCCGCGGTCGATCCAGTGGGCGTCGTCGATCGCGACCACGACCGGGTTGGACTCGGCCGCGAGCGTGAGCAGCGACAGGGTCGCCGTGTAGACGGCGAGCACCGGGGCCGCCGACTCCTCCAGGCCGAGCGCTCCCCGCAGGGCATGGGCCTGGGGTTCCGGCAGGTCGGCGAGGTGTCCGAGCAGCGGACGGAGCACCGCCGACAGCCCGCTGAACACCAGCCCCTGCTCGAACTCCAGCCCCGTGGCCACCGCGATCGTGAACGCCCGGGCACGCGCCTCGCTGACCGCCTGGTCGACCAGGGCGGTCTTGCCCAGCCCGGCCTCGCCGCGGACGACCACGGCGGCGGCCGTGCCGGCCGCGACGGTGTCGAGCAGGCTGCCGAGGACCCGCTGCTCCCGGCCTCTGCCCACCAGCACAGGGCGATCGATCTCCTCGTGGTCGGGCATGCGCGCTCCGCCGAACCGTGGTGCCTTCCCCGACCACGGATCGTAGTCTTCCGCAGCACTGTCACCCGGGCGCGAACCTGGGAATTCCCCTGGGGTGGTGCGAGCGGCCGGTACGCATCATCGCACGGTGTACCTGGCGAGTCGGAATTCCTGAAGGTGCTCACGTCGTCCGGCCGGATCGTGGCCGTCGCCGCCGTCGTCTCCACGGTGGCCGGGGTGGTGGCCGACTACCCGGAGCTGGTGGCGATCGGGCTGGCCTGCCTGCTCGCGCTGGCGGTCGCCCTGTGGTCGATGCTCCTGCGTCCCGACGTCGTCGTCACCCGGGAGGTGCACCCCGCCCGGGTCGGTGAGGGCGAGCAGGCCCGGGCGGTGCTGCGTCTGACCAACACGTCCTCCCGCCGGAGCCCGCCCCTCCTCGCCGTCGACGCGGTCGGCGCCCGGCGCATCGTGGTGCGGTTGCCGAGCACGCCGCCCCATGCGGGGGTGGAGGCGACCTACGAGCTGCCGACCGAGCGGCGCGGCGTCCACCAGGTCGGTCCGCTGAGCATGGCCCGCTCCGATCCGTTCCGCCTGGTCCAGGTCGCGCAGGTCCACGCGTCGCACGCGCTGCTGGCCGTGCACCCGCGGGTCCACGACGTGGCGCCTGTGCCGACCGGGCGCTCCCGCGACATGGACGGGCCGACGACCGCGACCTCGCCCCAGGGTGGCATCGCGTTCCACAGCCTCCGGGCGTACGTGCCCGGCGACGACCTCCGCCTCATCCACTGGCGGTCGACGGCGCGCACCGGCGCGCTCATGGTCCGCCACAACGTCGTCCCCAACGAGCCCCGGCTGATGGTGGTGCTCGACACCAGCACGGCGCCCTACACGGACGACTCGTTCGAGGACGCCGTGCGGGTCGCGGCGTCGTTGTGCGTCGCGGCGTGCGCCGGCGGCCATCCGCTCCAGCTCCGGACCACGGGCGGCGTGGTGGTGGCGGCCGACCGCGCCGGCGACGGCCGCGCCGCGGTGCTCGACCTGCTGGCGGGCATCGAGCGTTCCGATGACGACCCGGGGCTGGCCGAGCTGGTCCGGATGGAGCCGCGCGAGGACGGCGTGTCGCTGGGCGTGGTCACCGGCCAGGCACCGCCCGACCGCGTCGGCGTCGTCTCGG
>DASSGC010000391.1:0-9601 GCA_035693765.1 Acidimicrobiales bacterium | reverse complement strand
GAGGTGGCGGTCGTCACCGCCGCCGACCGCGGCCGCGGCGCCCGCGCCGGCAACCACGCCTTCGAGGCCGACGCGCTCGCCACCACCAGCTCCGACGTGGCGCTGGCCGTCCTGACCGCGGACTGCGTGCCGCTGGTGCTGCTCGATCCCCATGCCCGCGTGCTCGCCGTCGTCCACGCCGGCTGGCGGGGCACCGTGGCTCGCGTGGCCGAGGCGGCGATCGAGACCATGACGGCGCTCGGGGCCGACCCCGCGGCGATCGTCGCCGGCCTCGGCCCGGCCATCCCCGCCGACCGCTACCAGGTGGGTGACGACGTCGCCGACGCCGCGCACGCGTGCTTCGCCGGCGACCCGCGGCGCACCGACGGCATCCTGCGGCCGGACGGCACCGGGCGGTGGACGTTCGACGTGGCGGCCGCCAACCGGCGCATCCTCACCGCCGCCGGCGTCCCCGACGACCAGATCGAGGTGGCCGCCGTGGGCACCGGCCGCGACGGCCCGTTCTACAGCCACCGCGGCGGGGCCCCGTGCGGGCGGTTCGGCGCCCTGGCCCGCCTGCGCCCGCGGGACGCCGCGTGACCGCCCCCGCCCGGGGCGGCGCGTTCCGCTACGAGGGCTACGACCTCGACCCCGCCGCCGGCCGGCTCACCTGCCGCTACTCGCTCGACGGGCGTGCCTTCACCGAGTCGGTCACGTTCCCCGGCGGCGGCCGGTGGGACGACCCCGCGGTCGACGCCGCCGCCCGCCTCGTGTTCCTGCTGGCCGGCGTGTCGTACTACAAGACGGCCGCGCCCCCGCTGATCGAGCTGCCGGCGACCCCGTTGCGGCCGGCCGAGGCGGCGTTCCTGCGGACCTACTACCTCGACGGGCTGGGCGAGTACGCCTACCGGAACGGCCTCGATCTCGACGACCTGCACATCGAGGCCGGGATGCTCGGCGACCTCCCGCCCGCGCCCCCGGAGCGGGCCCCGGGCACGGCCCCCCGGCCCCTGGTGCCCTTCGGCGGCGGCATCGACTCCATCGTCACCGTCGAGCTCGTCCGTCCGGTGGCCGAGCCCGCCCTGTTCGTCGTGAGCCGGGAGGGCGACCGGTTCGCCGCCATCGAGCGCCCCCTCGCGGTCACGGGCCTGCCGGTGGTGCGGGCCGACCGCACCATCGACCCCCAGGTCCTGCGGTCACGGGAGCTCGGCTTCCTCAACGGCCACGTGCCGGTCACCGGCATCATCTCGGCCATCGCGGTCATGGCGGCCGTGCTCGAGGGCCGTGACGCCGTGGTCATGTCCAACGAGTGGTCGTCGTCGTCCGGCAACCTCGTGGTCGACGGGCGCGTGGTCAACCACCAGTACTCCAAGAGCCACGCCTTCGAGGCCGGCTTCCGGGAGGCGCTGGCCGGCGCGCTCGGCGGTCAGGTCGACTACTTCTCCCGCCTGCGGGCCTACAGCGAGCTGCTCATCGCCGAGCGGTTCTCGCACCTGACCGGCTACCACCGGGCCTTCCAGAGCTGCAACCGGGGATTCCACATCGACCCGGCCCGCCGGCTCGACCACTGGTGCGGCGAGTGCGACAAGTGCTGCTTCATCGACCTGATCCTCGCCCCCTTCGTCGACGCACCCGCGCTGGCCGCCGTCTTCGCCGGCCGGGAGCCGCTCGACGACCTGGGGCTGCTGCCGCGCTTCGAGGCGCTGGTCGACACGTCGGGCGACGCCAAGCCCTGGGAGTGCGTGGGCGACGTCGACGAGAGCCGGGCGGCGGTCGCCCTCGCCGCCGCGCGCGACGACCGGGCAGCGACGCCCGTGCTCCGGGCCCTGGTCGAGCGCCTCGGCGGCGCGCTGCCGCGGCCCGACGCCGCCGCCGCCCTCATGCGCCCGCGCGGCGCGCACTTCGTGCCCGATGCGTACGCGACCGACGATCTCCTGGTCTGACCTCCGCGGCCGGACGGTCGGCGTCTGGGGGCTGGGCATCGAGGGTCGGGCCACCATCCGCCGCCTCGCCGCCTTCGGCGTCGACCCGGTGCTCGTCGACGACCACCCGCCCGAGGGCGGGATCGACGGGCGACCGGTGGTCGCCACGGCGGCGGGCGGGCTCGACGCGCTGGTGCGCTGCGAGGTCGTCGTGAAGACGCCGGGCATCAGCCGCTACCGGCCGGAGGTGGCCCGCATCGAGGCCGCGGGCGGCGCGGTCGTCGGCGGGCTGGGGCTGTGGCTCCAGGAGGCCGACCGGCGACGCGTGCTGTGCGTGACCGGCACCAAGGGCAAGAGCACGACCACCGCGGTGGCCGGCCACCTGCTGTCCCGGCTCGGGTACCGGGTGATGACCGGCGGCAACCTCGGCACCCCACCGTACGCGCCCGAGGCCCCGACCGACGTCGACTACTGGGTGATCGAGGTGTCGAGCTACCAGGCGACCGACGTCGCCGCCTCGCCACCCGTGGTGGCCGTGACGTCGCTCCACCCCGACCACCTGCCCTGGCATCGGGACGATGCCGAGACCTACTACGCCGACAAGCTGTCGCTGTGCCGGCAACCGGGGGCCGACCTGACGGTGGCCAACGGCGACAGCGACCTGCTGTGGGCCCGGCGGCACCTGCTCGGGCCCCGGGTCGAGTGGGTGCGGGCCCCCCGGGAGACGACCGCCGACCCCGGGTGGACGGCTCCGCTGGGCCTGCTCGGCGCCCACAACCACCGCAACGCGCTGATCGCCCGGGCGTGCCTGGTGGCGCTGGGCGTGCCCGGCGCCACCGACGACGCCACGATGGCCGAGGCCGCCGCCGGGTTCGAGCATCTGGAGAGCCGGTTGTGCCCGGTGGCGACCGTGGACGGCGTGCTGTTCGTCGACGACGGCCTGTCGACGAACGTGCTGCCGGCCCTGGCCGCGGTCGACGCGTTCCCCGACCGCCGGGTGGCGGCGATCGTCGGCGGCCAGGACCGGGGGATCGACTACGCCCCGCTGGCCGCGGGCCTCGCCGCCCGGCGCGCGCCGACCGTGGCGCTGGTCCTCGACTCCGCCGCGGGTGCCCGCATCGTCGACGCCTTCGCCCGGGTCGCCCCGCAGGTCGAGGTGGCCGCGTGCCCCGACCTGCCCGCAGCGGTGGCCGCCGGCCACCGGTGGGCCCGCCCCGACGGCGTGGTGCTCCTGTCCCCCGCCGCGCCCAGCTTCGACCGCTACCGCGACTACCGCGCGCGCAGCGCAGCGTTCGCCGCCGCCGTCGCCGCGCTCTAGCCGCGCCGCCCGCGCCGCGCCATCCCTCGTCGAACCGGCGGCGCTCCCGCGCGCCCGGCGCGCGCCGGCGACGCCAGAAGCGTGGCCGGCAAGGCCGCTACCCGCCGCCGGGCTCGCCCATCGCCGCCGCCCGGCGCTCCATCTCCTCGGGGCTGACGTCCTCGACGTGCGTGGCCACGCTCCAGCGGTGGCCGAACGGGTCCTCGAACTGGCCCGTCCGGTCACCGTAGAACTGGTCCGCCACGGGGCGCAGCGTCACCGCGCCCCGGGCCAGGGCCCGTTCGAAGGTGGCGTCGACGTCGTCGACGTACACGCTGATCGTGACCGGCGTCCCGCCGATCGACCGGGGGCCTCGGATGCCGAGGGCGGGGAACTCGTCCGACAGCATGATCAGCCCGGCGCCGACCTGCAGCTCGGCGTGACCTACCTTCTCGGGCGGGTCGCCGGGCTCGCCGCCCATCCGCATGCGCTCGGTCGCGCCGAACACCTCGCGGTAGAACCGGATGGCCGCGTCGGCCCCGTCGACACAGAGGTACGGGGTCACCTGCGGGTAGTCGTCGGGGATCGGCTTGACGTCGGCCATGGTGCCACCTCCGGGACCGGGTGCCGCCAGGCTACGCGGGCGCCGGCACCGACGGTGCCACACCGGGCGCGGCGGGCGCGGCGAGCGGACGGGCCCGCCCGCGCCGGACGCCGCGAGCGGGCCGGTCCGGTCAGGTCGTGCAGCCCTCGCCGGACGCCGCGAGCGGCCCGGTCCGGTCAGGTCGTGCAGCCCTCGCCCAGCAGCGGTGAGCGGTCGGCGACGTCGGGCGGCGGGAAGGAGGTGCCAAACGTGAAGGCCTCGGCGGTGGGGCCGAGCCGGCGCAGCAGGTCGATCCGGTCACGGGCCTCGGCCACGGTGGGGCGGTGCCCCGCCGGCACCCACCACAGGGCGACGTAGGCCTCGCCCATCCGCTCGAAGTACGAGCGGCGCTGCGCCATCGCCGCCCGGTGGTCGGGGTGGCGGACGAAGTCCCGCAGCGTGTCGAGCGACGCCCACACGCTGAGGTTCACCATGATCATCTCGTCCTCGTAGGGGCGGATGGCGGTGGCGTCGCCGTCCTCGGTCTGCAGCCGCCAGACGAACCCGGGCGCCGTGTCGGCCACGGCGTTGACCGGATCGAGCGCCGCCACGAACCCCGCGAGCTGCGGCGAGTCGAGCGGGGCGGCGAGGCGGGCGATGTTCACCTGGGCGAGGTGGTACGTCACGGCCCCACGGTACGCGCGGCCGCGCCGCCTCCCGGCGGGGATTCCCGAATCCCGCAGGTCGGCGGGCCGACGCTGCCGTACGGTCGGGACATGGAACGCACCGATCCCGACCTCGCCGCCGACGAGCGCACGATGCTCACCCAGTTCCTCGACTACCACCGGGCCACGCTCGTCGGGAAGGTCCGCGGGCTCGACGCCGCCGGGCTCCGGACGCAGGTCGGCCGGTCCGGTCTCACCCTGGCCGGCCTGCTCAAGCACGCCGCGCTCAACGAGGACCACTGGTTCAGCGTGATCCTCCACGACCGGCCCCAGTCCGAGCCGTGGGCGAGCGCCCCGTGGGACCGGGATGCCGACTGGGAGTTCCACACCGCGGTGGACGACGACCTCGGCGACCTGCTCGCCCTGTACGAGGCCACCTGTGAGCGGAGCCGCGCCGCCATCGCCGAGGTGCCCGACCTGGGCACGCCGTCGGCCCGGACGTCGCGTCAGGGCGAGCGGTTCACGGCCCGGTGGATCCTGCTCCACATGCTGGAGGAGACGGCCCGCCACAACGACCACGCCGACCTGCTGCGCGAGAACGTCGACGGCGCGACCGGCGAATGACCCGGCCTGGCAGAATCTGACACGCTGTCAGGTATCAGCGACCCGGACGTGCGAGGGGGACGGAATGGGTGAGACCGAGGCGTCGACGATCCCGGCGGTGGTCGAGCGGGCGGCGGCACGGTGGGGCGACCGGGAAGGGCTGGTGGACGGCGAGCGCCGCCTCAGCTTCGGCGACCTCGCGGCCGCCGCCGACCGGGCGGCGCGTGCCTACGTGGCCGCCGGCATCGAGCCCGGCGACCGCGTCGCCCTGTGGGCCCCCAACATGGGCGACTGGGTCATCGCCGCGCTCGGCGCCTTCCGGGCCGGGGCCGTCGTCGTCACCGTGAACACGCGGTTCAAGGGCGCCGAGGCCGCCCACGTCATCCGCACCGCAGGCGCTCGCCTGCTGGTCACCGTCACCGACTTCCTCGGCACCGACTACGTCGCCGTGCTGGCGGCTGCGGGTGTCCCCGACTGCGTCGAGCGCACGGTGGTGCTGGCCGGCCCGGTGCCGGACGGCGCGCTGGGCTGGGACGACTTCCTGGCCGCCGGCGACGCGGTCGATCCCGCCACGGTGGCCGCCCGGGCCGCGGCGCTCGACCCCGACGACGTGAGCACGATCATCTTCACCTCCGGCACCACCGGCGCGCCCAAGGGGGCGATGCTCCGCCACGGTGCCTCGGTCCGGGCCTACACGACCTGGTGCGACGTGGTCGGCCTGCGCGACGGCGACCGGTACCTCATCGTCAACCCGTTCTTCCACACCTTCGGGCTCAACGCCGGCATCCTGGCCTGCCTCATCGCCGGGGCGACGATCATCCCGCACCCGGTGTTCGACGTCCCCAGCGTCATGCGCCGGGTCGACGAGGAGCGGGTCACGATGCTCCCGGGGGCCCCCGCCATCTACCAGACCATCCTCGACCACCCCGACATCGACCGCTACGACCTGTCGTCCCTGCGGCTGGCGGTCACCGGGGCGGCCACGGTGCCGGTGGAGATGGTCCGGCGCATGCGGTCGGAGCTCACCTTCCGCACCATCGTCACCGGCTACGGGCTCACCGAGTCGACCGGCATCGCCACGATGTGCCGCCACACCGACGACCCCGAGACCATCGCCAACACCGCCGGCCGGCCGCTCCCGGGCCTGGAGGTGAAGGCGGTCGACCGCGACGGCAAGGAGGTCGAGGCCGGGCAGCCGGGCGAGGTCGTCGTCCGCGGCTACACGGTGATGGCGGGCTACTTCGGCGACCCGGCCGCGACCGCCGCGGCGGTGGACGGGGACGGCTGGCTGCACACCGGCGACGTCGGCGTGTTCGACGCGGCCGGGAACCTCCGGATCACCGACCGGATCAAGGACATGTTCGTCGTCGGCGGGTTCAACGCCTACCCGGCGGAGATCGAGAACATGATGATGACGCACCCCGCGGTCGGCCAGGTGGCGGTCATCGGGGTGCCCGACCACCGCCTCGGCGAGGTCGGCAAGGCCTACGTCGTCCCCCGCGCCGGCGCCACCGTCGACCCCGGCGAGCTGCTCGGGTGGTGCCGCGAGCAGATGGCCAACTACAAGGTGCCCCGGTCGGTCGAGGTGGTCGACGCCCTCCCCCTCAACGCCACCGGCAAGGTGCTCAAGTACGTGCTGCGCGAGCGGGCCGCCTCGGGGTAGACCGGAGCCGTGGACCTGACCGCGCAGCTCCTCGAACAGCTCACGTTCCACTGGCAGTCCAGGGCCCGGCCCCGGCTGGAGGGGTTGAGAGACGACGAGTACCTGTGGGAGCCGGTGCCCGGGTGCTGGAGCATCCGCTCGCGGGCCGAGGCGACGAGCGCGATGGCCGCGGGCGGCGGCGACCTCGTCATCGACTTCGCCTGGCCCGAGCCCGAGCCGGCACCGGTCACCACCATCGCCTGGCGCCTCGGGCACGTGATCGTCGGCGTGTTCGGCGCCCGCAACGCCGCCCACTTCGGCGGGCCGCCGGTCGACTACCTCACCGCCGAGTGGGCGCCGGACGCGTCGGGCGCGCTGACCCAGCTCGACGACGCCTACGACCGTTGGGTCGCGGGGGTGCGCGGCCTCGACGAGGAGGGCCTGGCCCGGCCGGTCGGTCCCGCCGAGGGCGACTGGGCCGACCTCCCGTACGTCGCGCTGGTGCTGCACGTCCACCGCGAGGCCATCCACCACCTGGCCGAGGTGGCGTTGCTGCGCGACCTCCACCTGCGCCAGGGACCGGCAGCGACCTGAGGTCCCGCCGCCGTCGCCCGCCGCCGTCGCCCGCCGCCTGCGCCGGCCCGCCCTGCTCGTCGTGCTCGCCGCGGTCGGCGGGCTGCTGACGGTCCTGAGCCTGCTGCCGATGGGTGGCCTCGACACGACCACCACCACGAAGCTGGTCCTGGCGACGATGCAGGTGGTCGTGGGCGGCACCTACGTGGCCGGCGCGCTCCGCCTCCGCTCGACGGCGGACGGGTCGCCCGCCGGTGGCCACGTGCCCGCCCCGGCGGGCGCTGCGGCCGGCTGAGCGACCGCCGACGCGCAGGGCTCAGCGGGCCAGTGCCCGCCAGGCGCCGTAGGCCGCGGCGCCCACCAGGGCCGGGGGGACGACCCGCGAGCCGATGCGCGTCGACGTGATCAGGCGCTGCATGCGGGCCGTGTCGTTGAGCCGGGGGAACGGGGTGTCGGGCTCCGGCACGTCGAGGAACGCGCACAGCGGCTCCCACCCCTCGGCGACGTCGAACACCAGCAGCCGATCGGCGGGGATCGAGGCCTTGACCTCGGCGGTGTGGGCCTCGAACACCTTGACCGCGTGGTCCCGGTCCTCGAACCGCTCGTCGAAGAGCCCGTCCCAGATGAGGATGTCGGTCATCTCCAGGTACTCACGGGTGGGCCGCACCACCTTGGGCACCCACGCCGGCAGCATCGTGCGGGCCGGGTAGACGGTCGCCATCATGCTGTCCCACCACTTGTAGGGGTCGCGCACGCTCAGCACGACCTTCGCCTCGGGGTAGTGGTCGGCCAGTTGGCGGTAGGCGCACGAGATGGGGAAGTCGACGCCTGCGCCGTAGCCCGCGAACAGCGTGTCCCAGTCGGTCGTCCCGGTGGTGGCGAACCGGTGCCAGAGCGCCACGTGCGACCAGTGCCCGAGGATCTCCTCACCGTGGTACGTCGGACCGAAGCTCAGGTCGTCCAGCGCCTTGCGCAGCGAGAGCGTCCCCGTGCGCCCGAAGCCGGCACCGATGACCCGTAGTCCGTGCATGACGCATCGTGTCCGCGGCCGGGCGACCGCTGCAACTCCACTGTCAGCGCCCGGCGCCCCCGTTTCCCGGGCCCACGGGGCGTGGCCCCGGGCCAGGTCAGGTCGGCTGAAAGGACTGCTTGAACTGTTCGAACAGCGGCTGGCTGGCCGCCCACTGGTCCTCGGGCGTGCGGAGCATCAGCGCGTAGCCGCGGCCGCCGGTCACGAACCCCAGGTTGCCGGTGTGGACGGTGCGTCCCCCGGACTGGTGGCGGAACTCCCACAGCGCTGCGTCGTAGTCGCGGTAGGCCACGGGCCCGATGCCGATCTCCTCGTACCCGGCGTTGTTGGCCTGGAAGGCGACGGCCAGGTCGCGCCACGTCGCCGCCGGGTCGGCGCCCGGCGTGCCCGTCCACTCGATCCGGAGGAACGACCCGGTGGCGGGATCGCGGAAGTCGTACCGGTTGTCGGCCTGGCGGCTGACCTGCCACCCCGGCGGCAGGCCGATCGTGTACGTGCCGGCCGGGTCGGTGTACGGAGTCCAGCCGGCCGGGAGGCCCGCCGGCGGGGGTGCCGGGGCCGGGGCGCCCGTGGTGGGCGGCGCCGTGGTCGGCGTGGTCGCGGCCGTGGTGCCGGCGCCGGTCGTGGGCGAGGTGGCCGGCTCGGCCGTCGTGGCGGTGGGCTCGTCGGCGGCGGTGCCGCCGCCGCCGTCACCGCCTCGCAGGGCCGACACCCCGACGACGACCAGCAGCACGCCCACTGCCGCCGCCACCAGGATCGCCAGCCGGGAGCGCGAGCTCTCGGGCGCCTGGTAGGTGCGCCGCGGCACGCCGTCGGGACCGGCGACGGTCGGCGGGAGGCGCACGCCGGCGCCGCTGCCCGGGACCGCGCCGGTGCCCGCCGCCACGGCCGTGACGCGGGCCGGAGCGGGCGGCGACGGCGACTCGGCCACCGGCGCAGGCTGCGGGGACTCCTCGGCGACCGGCCCGGGCGGCGGTGGCGCATCGGCGGCGGTCGGGGTCGGGACCGACCCGGGGCCGGCGACCGCAGCCCCGCCCGCGCCTTCCTCCGGCGCGTCCTCCGGTGCCCGGGTCGCCGCGCCCGCCGCGGCCGGCTCCGGCGGCGCGGCGGCGGCCGCGCTCCCCACGACCGGCGCCGCCGACCCCCACGCCAGATCGGGCGCCGTCTCCGCCGCGGGTGCCGCGCTCGGTGGCACCGCCACGGCGGGCGCGAGGTCGGGGGCGGTGGGCACCGCCGGCGCGCCGACGAGCGTCCCCGGCGCGCCGGGGTCGGCGACGGGCCGCACCGCGGGCTGCGCCGGCGCGGCC
>DASSGC010000390.1:0-3384 GCA_035693765.1 Acidimicrobiales bacterium | reverse complement strand
GTCGCCGTCGAGCTCGACGACCGGGTTCTCGACCTTGATCTTCGCCATGCGCGTCATCTCTCCGTTCGGTCCCCGGGGACCTTCCCCGGGTGGCGTCACTTGTATCGGACTTGTACATGTTAGTCAGTCCGTGGGGGTCGGCCCCAGTGTGGACGCGGCGGTGCCGGCAGGCGAGAGTCACAGCGTGGCCTCTCTCATCGACCGCGCGTTCGGCGCTTCCGGGGACGGATCCGGTTGACTCCCCACCAGATCGGTCACCAGAACGTGATCGCGGTCGACGACCCCGCCGATCCCCGCATCGCGGCGTTCGTGGGGCTGCGGGACCGCGAGCTGGCGCGCCGGGTGCCGCGGGGCGGGTTGGGCGTGTTCATCGCCGAGGGCGACATCGTGGCGGCCCGGGCGCTGCGTGCCGGCTACCGGCTGCGGGCGCTGCTGGTGGACGCCACCCGCACCGATCCGCTCCCCGCCGGCCTGCCGTCGGACGCCCCGGTGTACGCGGCCGCCCCGCCGGTGCTGCAGCGCATCACCGGCCTCGGGGTGCACCGGGGGCTGCTGGGCTGCTTCGACCGCCGCCCGCCGCGCCTGGCCGACGACGTGATCGCGGGCGCCCGGCGGGTGGTCGTGCTGGAGCGGGTGAGCAATCCCACCAACCTCGGCGTCGTGCTGCGGTCGGCCGCCGGGCTGGGGCTCGACGCCGTGCTGCTCGACCCGACCTGCAGCGACCCGCTGTACCGCCGGACGTCCCGCGTGGCCATGGGCGAGGGGTACGCCTTGCCGTGGGCGTGGATCCCCCGCCTGCCCGGGGGGCTCGGGGTGCTGCGGGCCCACGGCTTCCGCACCGTCGCCCTCACGCCGGCGAGCGACGCGGTGCCGATCGACGGCCTGGGCCTGGGCGACGACGAGCGGGTGGCCCTGCTGTTCGGGGCCGAGGGGCCGGGCCTGTCGGCCGCCACGCTGGCGGCGGCCGACCGGCGCGCCGCCATCCCCATGCGGGGTGGCGTGGACTCGCTCAACGTGGGGGTGGCGGCCGGCATCGCGTTCTGGGAGCTGCGTACGAGGCGTAGCCGGCCGGGCCCACCGGGTATGGAACAGTAGGAGGCGCCGGGGTGGGCGACGAAGCTGCCGCGGATGCTGGGAGACGTGCTCGGCGATGGCCAAGAAGGGTTCGGGGACGACGATCATCATCCTGGTGGTGCTCGCCTCCCTGGCGCTCGCCGACCGGTCGGAGGACGGCAGCCCCCCGGGCACCACCGGCGCCGACCGCGGGGGCCTGGATCTCTTCGGCGACGTGTGCGACGAGACGCAGGCGCTCGAGTCGCCCGAGGGGAGCTTCGTCGTGCCCACCGACGACGCGGACGGCGGGACGGGCGCCCGCGACTGCGAGATGGAGAGCGGCGAGGGCGGCGTGCCGGTGCGGGCGCTGCAGAACGCCCTGGCCACCTGCTACGGGCAGCAGATCGAGGTGGACGGCGAGTTCGGCGACGCGACCGAGGACGCGGTCGAGGCCGCGCAGAGCCTGCACGGCCTGCCCGTCGACGGGGCCTACGGGCCGGCGACCGGCGACGTGCTGCTGTGGCCGACCGTGAGCGCCGACGGGGCGACGAGTTGCGTGACGCACCCGGGGTAGCGCCCCGCCGCGCGACGGGCACTAGGATCTGACGCACCGTCAGAAACCACGCCTCTCCCGGGAGGGACGGACATGCTCGATCTGATCATCCGCGGCGCGACCGTCGTCGACGGGACGGGGGCGCCAGGCCGGCCGGGGGACGTGGCGGTCGAGGGTGGCCGGATCGTCGCCGTCACCGGCGCCGGGGAGGTCGCCGGCCCGGCTCGCGAGGTGCTCGACGCGCAGGGCCTGATGGTCTGCCCCGGGTTCGTCGACCCGCACACCCACTACGACGCCCAGCTCTTCTGGGACCCGTTCGCCAGCCCCTCCAACGTCCACGGGGTCACCTCGATCGTGGCCGGCAACTGCGGCTTCACGCTCGCCCCGCTGCGTGCCGGGGACGCCGACTACCTGCGGCGGATGATGGCCCGGGTCGAGGGCATGCCCCTGGCCGCGCTCGAGCAGGGCATCGACTGGGCCTGGGAGGGCTTCGGCGAGTACCTCGATCGCCTCGACGGGCGGATCGGCGTCAACGCGGGGTTCATGGTCGGTCACTGCGCGCTGCGCCGCTACGTCATGGGCAACGGCGCCATCGGGCACGAGGCCACGCCCGGCCAGCTCGCCGCCATGGTCGGCCTGCTCCACGAGGCCCTCGATGCCGGGGGCCTCGGGCTCTCGACCACGCGGTCGTCGACCCACAGCGACGGCGACGGCGAGCCGGTCGCCTCCCGGCATGCCGGCCGCGACGAGATCCTCGCCCTGTGCGCGGCCGTGGGCGAGCACGAGGGCACCTTCCTGGAGGGCGCGTTCGAGGGTGGGCTCGACCGCTTCTCCGACGACGAGATCGAGCTGGTGGCGGCCATGTCGGCGGCCGCCGGCCGGGCCATCAACTGGAACGTGCTGACCGTCGACTCGGCGGTGCCCGACCGGGTGCCCCGCCAGCTCAGCGCCGCCGACCGGGCTGCGTCCGAGGGCGGCCGCGTCGTCGCCCTCACCATGCCGGTGCTGGTGCCGATGAACATGAGCTTCGGCACGTTCTGCGCCCTGTGGCTCATGCCCGGCTGGGGCGACATCATGCGGCTGCCCCACGACGAGAAGGTGGCGGCGCTCGCCGACCCCGAGGTGCGCGGCGGGATGGTCGAGCGGTCGCAGAGCGAGGCGGCGGGCGTGTTCCGTCGCCTGGCCGACTGGGGCCGCTACGTCATCGGCGACACGTACTCGGCCGCCAACGAGGGGCTGACCGGGCGGGTGGTGGGCGACATCGCTGCCGAGCGGCGCACCGACCCGTTCGCCGCACTGGTCGAGATCGTCACCGCCGACGACTTCCGCACGGTGCTGTGGCCGATGCCGACCGACAACGACGAGGCGTCGTGGCGGATGCGCAAGGAGGTGTGGGCCGACCCGCGGGTGATCCTGGGCGGCTCGGACGCGGGCGCCCACCTCGACCGCATGTGCGGCTCGTCGTACACGACCCGGCTGCTGGCCGACAGCCTGCGGGGTCGGAAGCTGGTGCCGGTCGAGCGGGCGGTGCAGATGCTCACCCAGGCGCCCGCCGAGCTGTTCGGGCTGGTCGACCGGGGGACGATCGCGGCCGGCAACCACGCCGACCTGGTCGTGTTCGATCCCGGCGCCGTCGGTTCCGAGCACGCCCGCCTGGTCGACGACCTGCCCGGCGGTACGTCCCGGCTGACCGCCGGCTCCGAGGGCGTGGTGCGGGTCTACGTGGCCGGCGTCGCCACCGTCGAGGACGGCAAGGCGACGGGTGCCACCCCGGGCCG
>DASSGC010000389.1:0-2014 GCA_035693765.1 Acidimicrobiales bacterium | reverse complement strand
GTAGATGGCCTGGTCTTTGGCCAGGACGGGGAGCACTGCGCTCGGCGATGCAGCTCTGGGGCCTGGGATCGCTCGTCGGGTCGGGAGCGTGCGGTCGGGCGTGATGGCGGTGGCGGCCGATGCGGTTCCCCTTCAGCACGTCGTCGGGGAAGCGCTCGATCGTCTCGGGAAGTCGTTGGATGCGCCGTTCGAGCCGTTGGACAAGCTGGGTGGCATCCAGGCTGGCCCACTCGTGCTGCACGAACCGCATCTCGATCTCTGCTTCGGGGACGAGCAGGCGGACCTCGTTCTCGATGGCGGTCGTCGTCTGGCCCAGGATGTCGAGGCCGGCGAGGTAGGCGACGGGTTGCGGTTCGGTGATCGTCTCGAGTGGCGTGGCCTGAAGCCTGGTGGTGAACGCCTCTCGGAGGCTTTCGCCGGCGGTGGAGCGCTTGGTCTTCCGTCGTCCGTCGATGACCATCTCGAACTTGTCGCCACGGGTGTCGGTGACCCGCTCGAACACGGCGGCGAAGCGGACTGCGCCCGCGGTGGCAGTCTCGGCTTGTTGTCGGGCCTTGTCGAGGACGTAGCGGAGACGACGGTGGTCCTCGTGCCAGAGGCGCTTGAGGCGGACCAGGCGGGCGACATCGGTGTCGACGGTCGCCTTCTCCATGATCCGCGCGTCGCCGGTGGCCAAGGCTTTGACCTCGGCGAAGGACAGGACCTGCTCGCCGATGTCTTCGGCCTCTCGCTCGTCGAAGTCCCGCCCGGCGACCTGGTGGATGAATGCCGCCTTCCGTTCGAGGGTCTGCCTTCTCCGAACTTCATTCGATGTCAAGCGTGTGGTGCCCTGTGCGGCTTCAAAGCTCGTATCGTTTGGCCCACGCTCTGGCAGGTCGGGCCGTGTCACGAGGGGGCTGATGTGCGATGTCCGAGGTGCCCGACCCGATGGAGGCATCTCGCCGCTACGCCGAACTGGCCGCGACCTACGAGCGACGAGTCCGACTCACCAACCGCTGGCGCCCCGCCGCGGTTCGCCGCCTCCGGCTGCAGCCTGGCGACCACGTCCTCGACGTCGGCTGCGGCACGGGGGCGAACTTTCCTCACCTCGTCGCCGCCGTGGGTCCGAGCGGGCGCGTGACGGGCATCGACCTCAGCGAGGCAATGGCCGCGCTCGCCCGGACGCGGGCAGCCGAGCACGGGTGGGACAACATCGACGTCGTGGTCGGCGACGCAGCCACGGCTCCACTGCCCGCGAAGGTGAACGGTGCCCTGTTCTTCCTTGTCCACGATCTTGTGCGCATGCCCGGGGTGATCGATCGCGTCGCGAGTGCCTGCCGCCCCGGTGCCCGCGTCGTGGCTTTGGGGCCAAAGTGGGCGCCTCGCTGGGCGTGGCCCCTCAACGCCCTCGTCCGTCGAGGCATCCGGCCCTACGTCACGACGTTCGAAGGACTGGATACCCCCTGGGACCACCTCCAGCGCCGCCTCGACCAGTTCTCGGTCAGCCAGCTGGCCGTGGGAACGCTTTACGTGGCCGAAGGGCGAGTCCCGAACTAGGCGTCGCCCGCGGCCGGCCGTGCGCGGGACGGCCTCAGGACGACGTCGTGTGGCGCGTACCGACCGCCTGCCTCGCCAACCTCCGGACACTCGCCGACAGCACTGTGCCCGCTACAACGTTGGCGACGGCAAACACGACGCCACCGAAGAAGGTCGCAATGCTGCCGTCGGCCATACCGACGGCGACGCCCCACAGCACCGACACCGCGGCGCCGATCGTGGCCGAACGCGCAAGGGAGGCCCGGTCGTGAACGAAGGCGCCGACCACCACTCCAACGAGAAGCAAGGTCGGGATCACCCGTGAACTCCGGTCGGCCAGGCCACGAACTGCAGCCTAAGAGGCTCAGCGGATAGGTGCTGGGGCTGGTGACCAGCGGTTTCGCCAGTCGATGAGTTTGGCGGTGAGCAGCAGGGCGACCGCGAGGGCGAACTGGGCGTGGCGGTGGGTGGTTCGCCGGTCGGTGTTGCGGCGTAGCTG
>DASSGC010000388.1:0-15829 GCA_035693765.1 Acidimicrobiales bacterium | reverse complement strand
CGACCCCCGGTACGACGCCCCCGGGCGCGATCCCCGGTACCGCGAGCCCGGCACCGCCGACCCGCGCGCCCGGCACGACGATGCCCGGCGGGACCCGCGCCGCGACGACCCGCGCGGCCGGGCCCCCGGGAGGGGCGGCCGGCGCAGCGGTGACGCCCGCGACCCGGCGACGCCGCCGCCCGGCCCACCCCGCCGCCCGCCCACCGGCGGCGCGACCGGCGCCGGCGCGCACCCGCGGGGGTGGCAGGACGACCTGCTGGGCCGGCCCGGCGGTGCCCCCGGAGTGCCGCCCGGTGGCCCCGCGGCGTTCCGCAGCGGCCCCGGCGACCGGCCCGACCAGCGCCGCCCGGCGGAGGGACGGTCGCCGGCCGGTGGCCCGGCACGCGACCGGCGCGGCGCGGGCGCGCCGCCGGTGCGGTGGGACGACGACCTGTCCGACCCGAGCGAGCTGGCCGGCTGGCGCCCGGAGCAGTCCCTCCAGCCGCCCCCCGCGCCGCGTGTGCCGCCCGACGACGCCCGGCGCACCGGCGACCCCCGGCCCGCGGGCACCCAGCTCCTCGACCGCCGGCCGCCCCACCCGCCCGGCGAGCCGCTCGCGGGCGGCCCCGTGGCGGGCGGCAGGGAACCGGCCCGCCGCCGGCCTCCGGACGCCCGGGGGGCGGCCGCGCCCGGGCCGCGCCCCTCGTTGCCCCACGTCGACGGGTTCGACGGCATCCGGGCCGTGGCCCTGCTGGCCGTGCTGGGGTTCCACCAGGGGTTCGAGCTGCTGCGGGGCGGCTTCCTCGGCCTGTCGAGCTTCTTCACCCTGTCGGGATTCCTCGTCGCCACCCTTGCCCTGGCCGAGTGGTCGCAGAACGGTGGGCTGGCGCTGGGCCGCTTCTGGGAGCACCGGGCGCGGCGCCTCGTGCCGCTGTTCGTCTTCGCCGTCGCCGTGATCGTCGCGCTGCAGGCGGCGCTGCGGGTGGGCGCCGGCCCCGGGTTCAAGGCCGACGTCCTCGCCGCGCTCGGCCAGGTCCTCAACTGGCGCTTCGCCCTCGACGGCGACGGCTTCGCCAGCGCGCTGACCGACCCGTCGCCGGTCCAGCACCTGTGGCCCCTGTCGGCCCTGGCGCAGATGACGGTGATCCTCCCGCTCGCCTTCGTGGGGCTCATGCGGTTGACGCGCGGCCGCTGGCGCACGACCGGGGCCGCGTTCGCGCTGATCGCCGCCGGCTCGTTCCTGCTCGCGTCTCAGACCGCCCAGCGGGCGGGCAACGACGGCCTGGCCTACTACGCCACCTACACCCGGCTCGGCGAGCTGCTGGTCGGCGTCGTGCTCGCCTATGCCCTGCTCAGCCCCGGCGTCCGCCGGTCGCTGGCCCACCCGACCGGGGTCGCCGCCGTGCGGTTCGGCGGCATCGCGTCCCTGGTCGTGCTGTTCTGGCTGTGGCACTCCACGAGCCTCTACAGCACCAACCTCTTCGGTGGCGTCACCGCCGTCAACGCGGTGCTGACTGCGTGGGTGATCGTGGGGGCGACCGTTCCCGGGCCGCTCGCCACCGGGCTGAGCAGCGTGCCGCTCCGGACGCTCGGCAGGTTCAGCTATGCGGCCTACCTGCTGCACTGGCCCGTGTTCCTGCTCATCGGCCCGCCCCGCATCGACCTCCCCGGCCTCGTCCTCTTCCCCGCCCGCCTGGCCGTCACCCTCGCCGCCGCCGTGCTGGTCACCTACGCGCTGGAGCGCCCGTTCCGGACCGGCTTCCGGATCCCGGGCGCGCAGCTCGGGCTGGCGCTCGGGGTGTGCGTGGCCATCGTGGCCGTCGCCACCGTCGTGCTGCCGGAGCAGCCGCCGGTCGGCGTCAGCCTGTCGATCGGCGACGGCCCGGGCGCCGGCGACGTCGACGTCGTGGTGCCCACGGGCGGCGACGAGCTGCTGTCGGTCGCCGTCGTCGGCGACTCGCTGGCGGGGACGCTGCCCGCCGGGTTCGCCGCCTGGAACGCCGGCCACCCCGACGAGCAGGTACGGGTCAGCACCCACGTGGCCGACGCGTGCCCGCTCGGCGGGGCCGGCGACGTGCACCTGGCGGGAGCGACCGTGGGCGACGACATCGACTGCATCGGATTCGCGCCCCGGCTGCCGAAGCTGCTCGACGCCGCCGGTGCCGACGTGACCCTCGTGGTCCCCGGCGTCGGCGACCTCGGTTCACGCCAGATCGACCGCCAGTGGCGCCACCTCGGCGACCCGGTGTACGACGCCTGGTTGCGCGAGCGCCTGTCCGACCTGGCCGACGTCCTGTCGGCCGACGGCGGGACGGTCGTGTGGGCCACGGCCGTCCACGTCCGCCTCGGCCCGGCCGGCGAGGGCGACGGCGAGGGCGAGGGCGACGGCGAGGGCGACTGGACCGACGTGGCCGACAACGACCCCGCCCGCGTCGACCGGCTGAACGAGATCATCCGCGACGTGGCCGGCGGCCGGAAGGGTGTGACGGTCCTCGACCTCGACGCCTGGGCCCACGGGCTGCCCCGGGGCGGCGAGTTCGGGACCGAGCACCGGGCCGGCGGCCGCGACTTCACCGAGGCCGGGGCCGAGCAGGCCGCGGCGTGGCTGGTACCGGAGCTGGCCGACATCGCGGGCGTCACGGCCGGCGCGGGCAGCGACGGCGGCTGAGCGCCGGGCCGGGCCATGGACCGGGCGCCGTGGAGCCACAACCTCCACTACCACCGGTTGATCGTGGGGCTGGTGCCCGAGGGCTGCCGGCGGGCCCTCGACGTGGGGTGCGGCGAGGGCCGGCTGGCGCGCGACCTGCGAACCCGGGCGGGGCACGTCACCGCCCTCGACCGCCACGCCCCCACCCTGGCCCGGGCGGCGGCCGACGACGGCGACGGCATCGCCTGGGTGCTGGGCGACCTGCTCTCCCACCCGTTCGTGCCGGAGTCGTTCGACCTCGTCGCCTCGGTGGCGACCCTGCACCACATGGACACCGCCGCCGCCCTGGCGCGGATGGGTTCGCTCGTCCGGCCCGGCGGGACCCTGGTGGTGGTCGGGCTCGCCCGGGCCCGGTCGGTGGCCGACATCCCCTACGAGCTCGCGGGCCTGGCCCTCACCCGCGTCTACAACCGCATCCGGCGCCCGGTCGCGGTCGGCGCGCCGGTGGTCTGGCCGCCGCCGCTGACCTACGGGCAGACACGCGCCGCCGCGCAGGCGACGCTGCCCGGCGTCGACTACCGCCGCCGCGCCCTCCACCGCTACACGCTGGTCTGGACCAAGAGGCCGCCCCACCAGCTCGGGCACTACGGATCTGACCGGACCTGACCGGACCTGACCCGACATCGGGACTTGCAGTCACCGCTGCAAGTGTCGCTACCCGCTGGTAACCTCACGGACACCGCCCGGCGCTGAGGGGTCGCCGGCGGCATGGGGGAGGTCGCGGTGGGGGGCGGTGCCGTAGCGGGAGGGACGACCCCGGCCCCGGGGCCGGCCGCGCTCGGCTACCGCCCGGGGCTCGACGGGCTGCGGGCGCTGGCGTTGCTGGCCGTCATGGCGTTCCACCACGGCCAGCCCGCAGCCCGGGGCGGCTACCTGGGCGTCTCGTCGTTCTTCACCCTGTCGGGCTTCCTGATCACCACCCTGGCGCTGGCCGAGTGGCGCCGGGCGGGCGCGCTGTCGTGGCGGGCCTTCTGGGAGCGCCGGGCCCGCCGCCTGCTGCCGGCTGCGCTCGTGACGCTGGCCGGCGTCGTCGCCATCCAGGTCCGCTTCGGCATCGGGGCGGGGCCCCGGTTCCGGGGCGACGTCCTGGCGGGCCTGGCCTACGTGACCAACTGGCGCCTCGCCGCCGGCGGCGACGGCTACGCCGCGCTGTTCGCCGCCCCGTCCCCGGTCACGCACCTGTGGTCGCTCGCCATCGAGGAGCAGTTCTACCTGCTGTTCCCGGCGGTCTTCGTGGCCGTCGTGGCCGTGGCGAGGGGCCGGATGCGGCGGGCCGCCGCCGTCGCCGGGCTGGCCGCGCTCGCCGCCTTCGCCCTCGCCTGGACCTCGGCCGGCCGGGCCGGCAACGACGGGGTCACCTACTACGGCACCCACACCCGGGCGGGCGAGCTGCTCGTCGGGGTGGCCCTGGCGTTCGTGCTGGCCGCCCCCGGCGCCCAGCGGGCGTTCGCCCCGCGCCCCGTGCGTGCCGTGCTCGCCGTGGCGGCGGTGGCGGCGCTCGGTGCGCTCGGCACGCTGTGGCACGCCGTCGCCATCGGTGACCCGCACCTGTTCCGGGGCGTCACCGCCGCGAACGCGGGGCTCACCGCCGTGGTGGTCGCCGCCGTGGCCCGGGCCGGCGCCCTCGACCGGGCCCTCGGCGTCACCCCGCTGCGCCTGGTGGGCAAGGTCAGCTACGGGGCCTACCTCTACCACTGGCCGCTGTTCCTGGTGATCGCCCCGCCCCGGACGGGCCTGACCGGGATCCCCCTGTTCGGCGCCCGCCTGACCGTCACGCTGGCCGCCGCGGCCCTGTCGTATGCGGTGATCGAGGCGCCGTTCCGGTTCCGCCTGCGGGTGCCCCGGCCCCGCCTGGCCCTGGCGCTCGGCACCGGCGCCGCACTGGTGGCGGTGCTGGTGGCGGAGGCGCCGCTGCGGCCGGCCGCCTTCGCCGACCTCGCCGGCCCGGCAGGCGGCCCGGCTGGCGGCCCGGTCCCCGGGGTTGCCGCCGCCGCGGCCGACGGCGGCGCCGGGGACGCGGCGCCGCCCGACGGCCACCGGATGCTCGGCGCCATCACGCCCCGCGACGGCTCGCCCGCCACCGACACGGTGTTCCTCGCCGGCGACTCGGTCTCCGACTCGATCCTGCCGGGTTTCCTGTTCTGGAACGAGCAGCCGGTACGCCCCGCCCGCACGTTCCGCGTCGACACCCACGTCGCCTTCGGCTGCCCGGTCGGGGGCCCGGGCCGCATGCGCGACACCGTCGAGCGCGAGACGTTCCCCGACTGCACCGTGTGGCACGGCGAGCTGGCCGGCGACCTGGCCGCCTCCGCACCCGACGTGATCGTGTTCGTGATGGGGCTGGCCGACCTCCGGGGCCGCGAGATCGGCGGGCGTTGGCGGGAGATGGGCGACGCGGTGCACGACCGCTGGCTGCGCGACCGCATCGACGAGCTGGCCACGACGCTCGAGGCCCCCGGGGTGCCGGTGCTGTGGCTGACGTTCCCCCACATCCGGGCCCGGGACCCCGACGATCCCACCCGCCGGTGGGAGGACATCGAGCTCAACGACCCTGCCCGCGTCGACCGGCTCAACGAGCTGGCGGCGGAGGCGCTGGCCGACCATCCGGGCGTCACCACGATCGACCTCGACGGCTGGCTGGCGACCTGGCCGAACGGGTCGTTCGACCCGGCCGACCGGGATGGCGTCCACTTCAGCTTCGCGGCGGCCGACCGGGTGGTCCGGTGGCTCGTCCCCCAGATCACCGCCGCCGTCGACCGGGCCGCGCCGCCACCGCCGCCACCACCGCTGCCGTCGCCGTCGCCGTCGCCGCCATCGTGAGCGGCCCGCGCCCGCCCCCGAGATGCGATCCTGGGGCCGTGCCCCGCATCGCCATCCACCAGACGATCGATGCCCCGGCGCCGGACGTGTGGCGCCGGCTGGCCGACATCGGCGACCACGTGTCCTGGATGGCCGACGCCGCGGCCATCCGCTTCACCGGCGATCGCCGGTCGGGCATCGGCACGGCGTTCGAGTGCGAGACGCGGATCGGGCCGCTGCGCACCCTCGACGTCATGGAGGTGACCGAGTGGGACGAGGGTCGGGCGCTCGGCGTCCGCCACTCGGGCCTGGTGACCGGGACCGGCCGCTTCGTGCTCGCGGCGGCCGGCCCCGACCGGTCGCGGCTCACCTGGGACGAGGACCTGAAGCTGCCGTGGTGGCTCGGTGGCGCCCTCGGCGGGCTCGTGGCCCGGCCCCTCCTGCGGGCCGTGTGGCGGGGCAACCTGCGGCGGCTGGCCGCCCGCGTCGCGGCCGGCGACGGGGCGGGCACGTGACCGACCCCCGAACCGACCGGCCCGACATGCCGGGGTACGGCGTCGCGGGGCCCGACACCGGCACGGGACTGCTGCCCTGGTCGTGGGCCGTCGAGCGCCTCACCCGGTCGCACGACTACTGGCTGGCCACCCGGCGACCCGACGGGCACCCGCATGCGATGCCCGTGTGGGGCGTGTGGCTCGACGGGGCGCTGTGGTTCAGCAGCGGGCTGCGGTCGCGCAAGGCCCGCAACCTGGGCGCCGACGGCCGGTGCGCGGTCACGACCGACGACCCGCTCGAGCCGGTCGTGGTCGAGGGCGAGGCGCGCCGGGTCGAGGCGCCGGAGGGCATCGCCGGCTTCGCCGCCGCCGTCGACGCCAAGTACGGCACGTCCTACGGCGCCGAGTTCTACGACCCTGCGGTCAACGGCGTCTGGCGGGTGGCGCCGACCTGGGCGTTCGGGCTGCTGGAAAGCGACTTCGCCGGCTCGCCCACGCGCTGGACGTTCGGCTGAGCGCGCCGGCCGGACGCGCCGGTCCGCCGGATCAGGCGATCAGCAGGCAGCCGGCGTAGAGCACGCCCGCCAGACCCAGGCAGGCCAGCGCGGGGAGCGGCGAGCTGCGGCCCAGCCGCGGGGTCCAGTACCAGAGGATCCACCCGCCGACCGCCCCCGCCGCCAGGCCGCCGAGGTGTCCGCCGATGGAGATGTTCCTGGCCACGAACGTGAAGATGAGGTTGATGACGATCAGCGGGCCGATGCCCGTCGCGAACGGGTCGATCCCCCGCGACCGCATGGCCACGAACGTCGCCCCCATCAGCCCGAACACCGCGCCCGACGCCCCCGCGGTGCGCTGGTCGGGGTCGAGGAGCAGCACCAGGAACGAGCCGCCCAGCAGCGACAGCAGGTACAGCGCGCTGAAGGCCCAGCGCCGCACCGCCGGTTCCAGCAGCATGCCGAGCTGCCACAGCAGGAACATGTTGAAGCCGACGTGGAGCAGGCTGACGTGCAGGAAGCCCGAGGTGATCGGCCGCCACCAGTCGCCCGCAGCCACCGCCGGGCCGTACAGGGCGCCCTTGCGGAACCACTCGTCGACGCCGTTGACGACCTGCCCGGGGGCCACCATCTCGGCCACGTAGATGGCCAGGTTGGCGGCGACGAGGGCGGTGGTCACCACCGGGCGGGTCACCAGCGCACCGGCCCGCATCACGCGCTGGCGGCCGCCCTTGGCGCACTCGGGGCAGTGGAAGCCGACCGAGGCCTGGTGCATGCACGACGGGCAGATCGGTCGGTCGCAGCGCTGGCAACGCACACCGGCGCGCCGGTCGCTGTGCCGGTAACAGGTCTGGACGTCGGTGGCCAAGGGGTCCGAGGCTACCGCCCACCCCGTCCGCGCCCGCCCCGCGGCGCTCAGGCAGGCAGGTCGGCGGGCTCGGGTGACACGCCGAGCCGGCGGGCCAGGGGGGCCAGGCGGGCCAGCCCGGCGCGTGACCCGTCGCGGCAGAGCGCGTCGTACACCCGCTCCTGCGCCGCGTCGAGCCCGACCTCGATCGCCAGCTCACGCACCAGGCGCACCATCCCGGCGGCCGCCGCCACCCGCGGCTCGTCCGGCTCGGCGGCCGCCTCCTCGACGGCCCGGGTCGCCGCCCGCACCAGCATCGCGGCCGCCCACGGCGACGCCAGCCGCACACCCTCCTCCCGGGCCTCCCGGGCCAGCGCCCGCACCGCCCGGTAGTCGCCGGGATCGGCCGAGCCCGCACACGCCGCCACCGCGTTGTCGAGCCGGCGGGCGAGCGCCAGCTCGACCGGTCCGCGCAGCTCGGGCGACAGCGGCGTGCCCGCCACGGCCAGCGCCGCCAGCGTGTCGTGGTGATCGGACCGGAGCTGGTCGTAGGCGGCCACGAACCGGTCGGCCAGCGCCTGGGCGGTGGCTCGCAGCAGGTCCTCGCCCACCCCCGGCAGCACGCTCTCCAGCCCGAACTCCCGCGGACCGAACCGGTCGACCACCATGCGCAGCAGCCCCGTCACCCGCTCGCCCCGGCGGGTGGACCGCACCAGCTCGGCGATGTCGTCGCCGTCGCGGACGCCCGCCGCCGGGCGCACGGCCCCGAACACCTCCAGGCCGCCCAGGTGCACCGCCGCGTACGCCCACGTGGTGTGGCGCCGCGTGCGGCGATGGGTGATCGCCACGCGCCCGGCGCACAGCTGCACCCCACCCCGGTCGACCGCCTCGTGCAGCTCGCGCTCGATCTCGAAGCCGGCGATGCGCTCGCCCGCGGCGTCGCCCGCCAGCAGGTCGGTCAGGGCCAGGTGGGCCACGACCCGCCCGGGATCGACCCGGCTGGGCTCGACGTGGCGCTCCCACACCGCGCGGCCGTCGCCCTGGTCGGGGTCGTTGCTCTGGCCCCGGGCGAGGATGGCGAGCACCTCGTCGACCGGCGGGCGCTCCCCCAGCTCGGACAGCAGGTCGGCGCAGCACGCCGCGTACCGCATGATCTGCACGGTCTCCAGGCCGGCCAGGTCGTTGAAGAACCAGCCGCACGACGTGTACATCAGCAGCGCGTGGCGCTGGCTCTCCAGCAGCGTGAGCGCCTGGACCACCGCCCGCACCGCACCGCGGCCGCCCACCACGTGCCGGTCGGCGAACCGGTCGACGGTCGTCGCCCCCAGCACCAGGTCGACGTACGCGTCGCGAGCGGCCCACGGGTCGTGCAGCACCTGTGGGCCCCGCCGCTCGAACACCTCGGCGGCGGCGTCGCGCACCCGGTCGAGTGCCGCCCGGAGCGGCCCCCGCCACGCCTGGCTCCACCCGGGCTCGCCGCCGGTGTGGCAGCCGCAGTCCTCCTTCCACCGCCCGACCCCGTGGGCGCACGACCAGGCCGACAGGCGGACGCGACCCTCGAGGGTGGGCGGGTGCTCGGCCAGCCAGTCGGCCAGGCGAGGCAGGCGGACGCCGCGCCGGTGGGCCTCCAGGCTGAGGGCGTAGGCGACGCCGCGATCGGCGTAGGGGTGGTGGTGGCCGAACGTCTCGCCGTCGCAGGCCACCGACACGAGGCCGCGGGCCCCGCTGCGCACGATGCGCCCGACGACCACCTGGCTGGGGAAGCCACCGAACGCGACGTCGTGGGAGATCGGCCCGTCGTAGACCACCAGGTCGATGCCGAGGTCGGGGTCGTCGGGGTGGCGCCAGCGCAGCGTGCCGGGCAGGTCGGGACCGGTGGCCGGCGACCAGCCGCCGTCGGGGCCGCCGCGGCCGGCCAGCAGCCGGGTCGCCGCGATCTGGTCGGGGGCCAGGATGGTGAACCCCACGCCCTCCTCCGCGAGGGCGGCCAGCACCCGCTCGTCGACCGCGGTCTCCGGCAGCCACATGCCCTCGGCCTCGCGGCCGAACCGGTAGCGGAAGTCGGCCAGGCCCCACCGGATCTGGGTCAGGAGGTCGCGGTCGTTGCACAGCGGGAGGATGGCGTGCCCGTAGGCCTGGGCGATGGCCCGCCGCGTGCGGCGGTCCGCGTCCAGGATCCGCTCGTACACCTCGGGCGACCGGTCCTCGAGCCACGGCAGCAACGTCGGGCCCATGTTGAACGACAACCGCTCGTAGTTGTCGACGATGGCGACGATGCGCCCGTGGTCGTCGAAGATCCGGGCCCAGCCGTTCGGGCGGTAGCACTCCGCCGTGATCCGCTCGTTCCAGTCGTGGAACGGTGCGGCGCTGGGCTGGCGGGGCACCACCTCGGTCCACGGGTTCTCCCGGGGCGGCTGGTAGAAGTGGCCGTGGAGGACGAAAGCGACGTCGGCCATCAGGCGACACTACCGGCGCGGTGCCGCCTGACCGCCGCGTCAGTCGGCGACGATGGGCGTCGCCGCCGTCTCCCGGGCACCCCCGCCGATGCGGTCGCGCAGCAGCCACTGGACCGTGAGCCCGCTGAACGCCAGCGCGCCCGCCACGGCGAAGCCGATGCGCTCGTTGCCGCTGCCCAACGACACCGCCAGGCCGACGAGCGGGGCACCGAAGCCCTGCGACAGGTCGAAGAACACCGAGAAGGTGCCGACGGCGTGGGTGCGCTCCTCCTCGGGGGCGGCGGCCATCACCGCCGTGAACAGCGACGGGTACAGCAGCGACATGCCGGCACCCAGGCCGATCGCCGCCAGCCACAGCGACGCCGACGAGCCCCACGCGGCCACCAGCCAGATGCCCACGGTGACGCCGCACAGGGCCAGGAACGACCCCGTACGCCACCCGAGCCGGTCGGGCAGCCGGGCACCGACGATGCGGATGACCAGCACCAGCCCGGCGTAGACCGCGAACACGCCACCGATGCCGTCGAGCCCGATGTCCTCGGCGTAGAGCGGCCCGAACGCGGCGAACGCGGTGAAGGGGATGAGCCCGAGCAGGAGGATGACGCCCGGCCACAGGGCGTCGGGCTGGAGGAAGGGACGTCCGCCCACGTCCTCGACCGTCTTCCCGCGGGGGATCCACAGCCCCACCACCGCCGCCACCGCGGCGAACAGGCCGACGGTGCGCCAGAGGGTGGTGAAACCCTGGTCGACGAGCGCTTCGCCGATGATCGGGCCGAGGGCCAGGCCGGCGTACAGGGAGACGGAGAAGTACGACGCGGCCTCGCCCCGGCGGTGGTCGGGGGCGAGGTCCTGCGCGGCGGTCGCGACCCCGACGAACACGGCAGCCTCACCGGCCCCGGTCAGCAGGCGGAGGCCGATCAGCATCCACATCTCCGTGGCCAGCGCGTAGCCCACGATCGACACCGCCACCGTGGCGCAGCCCGCGACGGTCAGCACCCGGCGGCCCTTGGTGTCGCCGATCCGCCCGACCCACGGCCGGAGCACGGCGGCCGACACGGCCATCACGCCGACACCGAAGCCGACCTGGAACCCGCCGCCGCCCAGCTCGTCCTCGATGTACCGCGGCACCGTGGGCAGCAGGGCGCCCATCGCCGTGAAGTAGGCGAAGGAGGCCAGCATCACGACGGCGAACGTGGGGCTGAGAAGGCTGCGCTCACCGTCGTCCAGCGGCTGCGGGGGGACGTCACCGAGCACGACGGGAGACTGCCTACCACCGTTGCGGCGGCAATCACCACCTGGTTCCGGCCGGTTCCGGTGACCGATCTGGTTGACTCGCCGCCGATTCCGTCACCGGAACCGGTGCGGCGGCGCCCCTCAGGGAGTGCGCGGCACCAGCCAGCGGACGGCGAGGGGCGGCAGCGTCAGCACCGCCGAATCGGGCTGGCCCTGCCAGGGCGTGCCGTCGGTGGTGACCTCGGGCTGGACGACGCCGCTGCCGCCCCACCGCTCGTCGTCGGTGTTGAGCACGTCGCTCCACCGGCCGCTCGACGGCAGGCCGAGCCGGTAGCCGTGGCGGGGCACGGGCGTCAGGTTGGCCACGCAGGCGACCGGGGCGCCGCCGGCCGCGCCGGCGCCGAGCCGGAGGAAGGCGTAGATCGAGTTGTCGCGGTCGTCGGCCTCGAGCCAGCAGAACCCGGCCGGGACCGTGTCGCCCGACCACAGCGCCGGCTGGGCGGCCTCGACCCGGTTGAGCTCGCGCAGCAGGTCGCGGACGCCACGGTGGCGGGGGTCGTCGAGCAGGTACCAGTCGATCTCGCGGTCGTGGCTCCACTCCCGCTCCTGGGCCAGCTCGGCCCCCATGAACAGGAGCTGCTTGCCCGGGTGCGACCACATCCAGGCGTACAGGGCACGCAGGTTGGCGAACCGCTGCCACTGGTCGCCGGGCATCTTGGCGAGCAGCGAGCCCTTGAGGTGGACCACCTCGTCGTGGCTGAGCGGCAACACGTAGTTCTCGCTCCAGGCATAGGTGAACCCGAACGTGAGCAGGTCGTGGTGCCAGCGCCGGTGCACGGGATCGGTGGAGAAGTACTCCAGCGTGTCGTGCATCCAGCCCATGTTCCACTTCTGCCCGAAGCCCAGGCCGCCGGCGTCGACGGGCCGGGACACGCCGCCCCAGGCGGTCGACTCCTCGGCCACGGTGAGGACGCCGGGGATGTCGCGGTGCAGGAGCGTGTTCATCTCCTGCAGGAAGGAGATCGCCTCCAGGTTCTCGCGCCCGCCGAGCCGGTTGGGCACCCACTCGCCGTCGCGCCGGGAGTAGTCCAGGTACAGCATCGACGCCACGGCGTCGACCCGCAGGCCGTCGACGTGCATCTCCTCCAACCAGTAGCGGGCGCCGGCGACGAGGAAGTTGCGGACCTCGTTGCGGCCGTAGTTGAACACCAGCGTGCCCCAGTCGGGGTGCTCGCCCTGGCGGGGGTCGGCGTGCTCGTAGAGGGCGGTGCCGTCGAACCGGCCGAGCGCCCACTCGTCCCGGGGGAAGTGGGCCGGCACCCAGTCGACGATCACCCCGATGCCCCGGCGATGCAGGTGGTCGACCAGGTCACGGAACCCGTCGGGGTCGCCGTAGCGGGCCGTGGGGGCGAAGTAGCTGGTGACCTGGTAGCCCCACGACGGCAGGTAGGGGTGCTCGGCCGGCGGCATCAGCTCGACGTGGGTGAAGCCGAGGTCGGCCACGTGGTCGGCCAACCGTTCGGCGAGCTCGCGGTAGCCGAGGCTGCGGCCGTCCGCGTGGCGCATCCACGACCCGAGGTGGGCCTCGTAGACGGCCATGCGCTCGTCCCAGGGGCGGGCCCCGGCCCGCCGGGCCATCCAGGCGTCGTCGCCCCATTCGTAGGCCGACCGGAAGATCACGCTGGCGTTGGCCGGCGGCACCTCGGTCGCCTGGGCCAGGGGGTCGGCCTTGAGGCGCGCGACCCCGTCGGCCCCGACCACATCGAACTTGTAGCGGTGCCCGGGGGCCGCCTCGGGCACGAACAGCTCCCACACGCCGGAGGCGCCCATCGTGCGCAGGGGGTGGACCCGGTTGTCCCAGCCGTTCCAGTCACCGACCACCCGGACGGCCCGGGCGGCGGGCGCCCACACCGCGAAGGCCGTGCCGCCGGTGCCCTGGTGGGTGCGGGCGTGGGCGCCGAGCACCGTCCACAGGCGGTCGTGGCGGCCCTCGCCGAGGAGGTGGAGGTCGAGGTCGCCGAGCGTGGGCCAGAACGACCACGGATCGACCACCGTGTGCCGGCCCCCGCCGTCCCACCCGAAGGTGACGCAGTAGCCCGGCTCCGGCTCGCCGTCGAGCAGCACCTCGAACACGCCGGCGTCGTGCACCCGCCGCATGGCGCGCCCGTCGAGGGTGGCGGTCGCCGCCCCCGGGCGCCAGGTGCGGACCACCACCTGGCCGGCCTCGGTGTGGACCCCCAGCACCCGGTGGGGATCGCGGCAGGTGCCGGCGACCAGGTCGTCGAGGGCCGCAGCGCGTGGGGGGACCATCAGCTGGCGAGCCTCACCGCGCGGCGCACGGCAGAGGCCGGGATGTCGACCCAGTCGGGCCGGTGGGCCAGCTCGTAGATGACCTCGTAGATGGCCTTGTCGAGCTCGAAGGCCCGCAGGATGCGGCGCCGGTCCTCGGGGCCCGCCGGCAGCAGCAGGTCGATGCCGGGCACGGCCTGGTAGGCGTGCCAGTACGCCTCGACGGCCCGGGCCTCCCACGCCTCGCTCAGCGACACGATCTCGGGGTCGAGGTCGCGCCCCCGCTCGGCCAGGGCGGTGCGGGCCGCGTAGTGGAACGAGCGCACGATGCCGGCGACGTCGCGCAGCGGCGACGAGGCGACCCGCCGCTCGGTCACGGGGCGCACCGGTTCACCCTCGAAGTCGAGGACGAACCAGCCGGCGTCGGCCAGCAGGAACTGCCCGAGGTGGAGGTCGCCGTGGATGCGGAAGGACGGGCCGGGGTCGACGCCGGCCACCAGGTCCGCGAGCACGGCGTCGACCGCCGCGGCGTCGACCAGCTCGGACACCTTCACCTCGTCGCCGTGGAGCACGGTCTCTCCCGTGGGCAGGCGGGCGAGCTGGGCCCGGAAGCCGTCGAGCCAGGCCGCGGCGTCGCCCCTGCCGGTGCCGAAGGCGTCGGCCAGGGCGAGGTGGAGGCGGCCGGTGACGTCGCCGAGCGTGGCGGCCTCGGGGCCGAAGTCGCCGCCGGCCTCCTCGGGTGGCAGGTCGCTGGCGAGCAGGTCGCGCAGCGAGGTGTGGGCGAGCTGCCAGGCGTCGGTGGACCCCAGCAGGTACTGGCGCACCACGGCGAGGTCGGCGCCCTCGTAGCGAAGCTCGGCGAGCTGGGGTACGACGTGGGGGAAGCCCCGCTCGCCCAGGACGTCGGTGATCTCGACGTCGGGGTTGGGCTCGGGATGGACCCGGCGGAACAGCTTGAGGATGAGGCGCTCGTCGTAGACGACCGAGGTGTTCGACTGCTCGACCACGAGGGGGCGGGCCACGTCGGCCGACTCGTCGGGGGCGACCCGGGAGAGCACCTCGAGGGCGAGGTCGGGGTCGACGAGGGCGTCGTAGAACACCCGGCCCTCGACCTCGCCGATGGTCACCCGCTCCTTGCCCTGCAGGAAGGCGCGTTTCGACGGCGAGGACCGGCCGCCGACCACCACCTGGTAGGTCGCGCGATCGCCGGCCGCGTCGACGATGTCGACGAGGTACCACAGCAGCAGGGGGTCGCCCTCCCGCTGGTCGAGGGTCGTGAGGCTGACCGCCGCGGGGGGCTCGTGGCCCGCGAACCACCGCTGCCGGGGGAGGTACTCGACCAGCAGCGGTGCCAACTTCTCGGCCAGATCGTCGAGGCGTGGCACGTCACCTGCCTAGCACTGTTGACGGGACCGTAGGAACGCTCGTGACGCCGGGCACGAGCGCGGCGCCGGGCGACCAGGGAGTACCCCGCTGCGTGGTCGGCCAGGCCGGCGCCCGGAGCAACAGGCGCGGACGCCGTCACGGTGCTCACGCCTCGGACGGCTGACCCGGTTCCGCGAGGACGCTGACGTGGACGTGGTCGAAGTGGTTGGCCGTGATGCCGCGGCGGTCCTCCATCAGCTTCCACCGGGGATCTTCCGGTGACCAGATGCGCTGCTGCCAGATGATGTACCGCACATGGAGCAGGTCGGCGTTCTGGATGAGCCAGGTGACGAGCTGGTGGCCGTGCATCTCCTCCGCGCCCACCGCCCGGGTGCCGCCCTTGCTCATCATGAAGTCGCACGCCTGCCCCACGGGGTGCTGGCTGGGCATGTCCGGGTCGGGATCACGGAGGCAGTACACCGCGTGGCCCCGCCCGAAGCGGGGGATGGCCGCATCGAGCAGGGCCTGCATCCACGGTGTGACGTCAACGACCAGCCGCGCCGTGCTGCCGGACGGCCCACCCACGTTGCGGTAGCGGGCCGCCCAGTCGAGGACCCTGTTCCGGTACGTCTCCAGCGGGTTGTACGCCCACAGCGCGGCCCGGTAGTCGCCCGGGGCGCCGTTGCGCAGCAGCATGCGAGCCGCGGCGTGGATGGCGTCGGCCGGTGTCCACGGGTCGGCGACGCCGTCGCCGTCGCCGTCGGTGGCGTAGCCGCTGCCCTCCTGGCCGGCCGGGATCGGGGGGCCGGCGACGTCGGGAGCGAAGGTGTCGGCCCCGCTGCGCCACGTCGACCCGAGGAACTGCATCGGGCCACGGGCGCCCGCCACGTTGACCGTTCCCCGCGGGTTGCATCCGGCGAGCTGCGACCGGCCGTGGTCGCACTCGACCTTGCCCACGCCGGCCAGCACGGCCCAGTCGATGCCCCAGGCGCTCCCCGCCGTCTGGTAGAGGGCCAGGTACTCCGGGGGGATGTCGGACAGGGCGATCTCGGAGGGCCCGCCGTCGCCGGAACCGCTCGCGTAGGCGGCATAGGTGGCCTGGACGCGGGCGAGGTAGGTGGCCGGGTCGAAGCTGTCGTCGACGAACCCGGCGGCGCCGGCGGCGG
>DASSGC010000387.1:0-9662 GCA_035693765.1 Acidimicrobiales bacterium | reverse complement strand
GCGGGAACCGGCCGGCTCCTGAACCACACCGTGGTGCGGCCGAACCTCGGCGAGGCCGAGCGCATGGCCGAGTGGGCCGAGGAGTACAAGCCCGTGGGCTGGAAGGTCTACACGATGGGGCTCATGGACGAGTCGTACCGGCACCCGAAGCCGGGCACCGGCTGGAGGCTGGACGACGAGGCGTCGGGCATGCTGCTGCTCGAGGGCGCTCGCGCCGCGGGGGTGAAGGTGGTGTGTGCCCACAAGGGACTGAGCGGCATGGTCGACGCCGGATCCCCCGACGACGTCGGACCGGCCGCCCTCGCCTATCCGGACATCGACTTCCTCATCTACCACTCCGGCTACGAACCGGGGCAGGCGGAGGGCGCCTACGGCGACGACACGGCCCACCTCGGGGTGAACCGGCTGATCACGTCCGTCGTGGACGCCGGCCTCGGGCATGGATCCAACGTGTACGCCGAGCTGGGATCCACGTGGTTCCTGTTGCTGAGCCGGCCCGAGGAAGCGGCACACACGTTGGGGAAGCTCCTGCTCCACCTGGGTGAGGACAACATCATCTGGGGGACCGACTCGATCTGGTACGGACCGACGCAGCCGGTGCTCGACGCCTTCCGCACCTTCCAGATCCCCGACGAGCTGTGCGAGCGGTACGGCTACCCGAAGCTCACGCCGGAGGCGAAGCGGAAGATCCTCGCGGGCAACGCCGCCCGCGTCTACGGCGTCGACCTCGACGCCCTCGCGGTCGCCGCCGCCACCGACGACCTCAGCTGGACCAGCGACGTCGCTGCCGCCTACGGGTAGGGGCGGACGGTGAGCGGCCGGGCGTAGGACGAGTCGCTGCCGTCGCGGGCGATCGTCCCGCTCACGGCGATGACGTCGAGAGCCGGCCCGGTGAGCAGCGACGTCGCCTCGGTCCTCCACTCGACGAGGCAGAGCCGGGCCGCGATGGCCCAGCGGCCGTCGCGCCGCTCGAACCGGTCGAGGTAGCGGCCGCCCGTGACGGTCAAGGGTGCCGCTTCGTCCTGTTCGGTCCCGATGAACAGGTAGTACGTCTCGGCGTGCGCGGTGTCGCCGTCGATGTCGACGGTGTGGTTCGTCACGTGGTGCTGATGGCGCACCTGCGTGCCGTGGTAGCCGAACGCCCAGTCGATGAAGCCCTCCACCGGGCCGACGAACGCCACGTGGTCGTCGACGGCATCGTCGTGATACGCCGAGCGGACGAGGTCTCGATCGAGCCGGTCCATCCCGCGGCAGTAGCGGGTGATGCAGTCGAGGATCTCGGCCCGGTCGGCGATGGCCCGGATGCGGGCGAGGTCGAGGTCATCCATCGGTGCTGCCCTGGAGAGCGGGCCCGTGCCAGCCGTCGACCGCGGTGACGTCGTCCAGGCTCTTGCGCGGTGTGGGCCGAAGCGAGACCGTGCGGAGCCGGGCAACGGGCAGCAGGCATCCCTGGAAGTACGTCTCCGGGATGCCGAGGAGCTCACCCACCTCTGCGGCCCGGTTCAGGTGCAGCGTCGTGATGCAGGATCCGTACCCTCGCGAGCGGAGGGCGAGCTGGAAGTTCCAGACTGCAGGGAACACCGAGCCGTACAGCGTGGCGGTCGCGAACTGCTCGTTGGTCTCGTTCCGTGGGATGTAGGGCTGGTAGCAGGGGATCACGTGGACCGGCACGTCAGCGAGGTGGTCGACGAGCCATTCGGTCGAGGCCATGAGGCGGCCGAAATCGCTGTCGGTGTCCAGCGACGCGGCGATCCGCCCGCCGGTCATCGACTCGTAGGAAGCGGCGTACTGCGACGCGATCTCCCGACGCTTGCCCGCGTCGGCCACCACGAGCCACCGCCACGACTGCTGGTTGGTGCCGTTCGCTGCGTGGAGCGCGATGCGGAGGCACTCGGCTACGACGTCGAGGTCGACGGGTGCCTCCAGGTCGAGGGTCTTGCGCGCCGAGCGCGTCGACGTGAGGAGCTGGTCGATGTCCACCGATGGCTCTCCTTGACATGGCGGCTTTTCCGTATCCTGACAGTCGAGCGCCACTTCCGGCGTCCAAGTGAGGAACTTCCACGCGTGGACGGCTGGTGGACACTGCTCACGCCAACGGTCGACGTGACACCCGACTGACACGTAATCTGCGAGCGGAACGACTCGAGGGGGTACGCATGCAGGGAGACACGGCCGGGTCCCAGCGGTACGTCATCATCTCGTCGGACTGCCACGCCGGTGCCGACCTTCGCGACTACAAGCCGTATCTGCCGAAGCGGTGGCACGACGAGTTCGACGCCTGGGCCAGCACGTACTTCGACCCGTGGGCCGACATCGACACCGAATCGGAGTGGAAGGCCGGGGTCTCGTCGTTCCTGTCCCCGCTCAACTGGGATTCGGCCAAGCGTCTCGAGGCGCTGGAGTCCGAAGGCATCGTCGCCGAGGTCATCTTCCCGAACACCGTGCCGCCCTTCTTCCCCAACGGGCTCCTCGCGGCGCCCGGGCCGCGCACTCGCGAGGAGTACGAGCGGCGCTGGGCCGGCATCCAGGCGCACAACCGCTGGCTCAAGGACTTCTGCGACGAGGCCCCCGGACGTCGCTTCGGAGTCGCCCAGCTCTTCATCGACGACGTCGACGACGCCGTGGCCGAGGTCCGGTGGGCGAAGGAGGCGGGCATGCGGCAGGTGCTGCTGCCCTCCGACCACCACCTCAAGCTCCACAACCTCTACTACTCGAGCCTCGAACCGATCTGGTCGGTCTGCGAGGAGCTCGACATGCCGATCGGCCGTCACGGCTCGGTCGTCGGCTCCGCCGCCGAGCTCGACGCGGTCGACGCCGCCCACGCGATCGGGGTCTACGAGACGCTGTACTTCGGTCAGCGCACCCTTCCGCAGCTGATCCTGTCGGGTGTGTTCGAGCGCCACCCGAACCTGAAGTTCGTGTTCACCGAGCTGGGCACCGGGACCTGGGTCAACGACGCGATCGGTGCGATGGACGGCTTCGTCATGGGCTCGAAGATGCCCGGGACGATCCTCGACATGTTCGCAGGACGAGCCACCGCCAAGCTGTCGATGCTGCCGAGCGAGTACTGCCGCCGCCAGGTGTACCTCGGGGTCATGGTCACGCCGACGTCGATGGCCAAGCGCCACGAGATCGGCATCGACCGGATGATGTGGGGCGCCGACTTCCCGCACCACGAGGGCACGGCGCCGTACTCGTTGCTGGCGCTGCGCGGGACGATGGCCGGCTACCCGGCCGAGGACATCCGCCAGCTGCTCTCCGGCACGGCGGCGGAGCTCTACGGGGCCGACCTCGACCTCCTCCAGCCGATCGCCGACCGGGTCGGCCCGACCGTCGACGAGGTCAACACGCCGCTGCACGCCGACGAGCTGCCCGACGACCCGAACTTCGGCATGATCGTCGAGGCATACGCCGGGCTCAGCAACATCGTCGGCCCGAAGAGCAGCTGAGCCATGGCGGGGGAGCGCAAGCTCGACGGCAAGGTCGCCATCGTCACCGGCGCAGGCTCCAGCGGGCCCGGCGTCGGGACCGGCAAGGCGATCTCGGAGCTCTTCGCCCGTGAAGGAGCGAAGGTGGTGCTCGTCGACACGTTCGAGGACCGCGCCAAGGAGACGCTGGCACTGGTCGAGGCCGAAGGGGCCGAGGCGGCGCCTCCGGGGTCAGGGGCGCCGGGGGCAGACGGCGTATGCGACCTCGAAGGCAGGGCTCGTCGGTCTGATGGTCGACGTCGCCGACACCTTCGGGAAGCAGGGACACCAGGAAGGATGCGCACGTGACGACCGAGGCCGACGCTCTGCCGGCGTACCCTCCGGTGCAACACACGGACCTCTCGATGGACCGCGTCTACTGCGAGTACCAGCAGAAGGGCGCGTTCAAGGCCCGGTTGCCCTTCGGTGAGCCGATCTGGATCGCCACCCGCTACGAGGACGTCAAGACCGTCTACGGCGACCGCCGCTTCGGCAAGGCCATGGGGTACACCAGGGACACCCCGCGGATGCACGGGGCCAGCCACGGCAGCGACCCCACGCGGCTCGACAACATGGACCCGCCGAACCACACCCGGGTGCGCCGGCTGGCGTCCGGGGCGTTCGCACCGGCCCGGATCCGGGCCATGGCGGGCTGGATCGAAGGCATGACGGCCGAGCTCTTCGACGACGTGGAGGCGCGGGGCAAGGGCGCCGACTTCATGGAGCTCTTCGCCTGGAAGCTCCCGCTGCGCGTCATCAGCGGCATCCTCGGCGCGCCGGAGGAGGCGATCCCCCAGCTCAAGGCCTGGGTGGATCAGCTCACCGGACCTGCGAGCGAGCTGGAGCAGCGGATGGAGGCGTACCTCGCGATCCAGGCCTTCGTCCGCTCACTGATCGCCGAACACCGTGCGCTTCCCTCCGACACGCTGCTCAGCGCGCTGGTGCAGGCTCGGGAGGACGACGACCGGTTCACCGAGGACGAGCTGGTGAGCCTGTCGACGACGCTCTTCCTCGGCGGCTTCGAGACCACCGCGGCCCAGCTCGGGAACACCGTCTGGACCCTGATGGCGCACCGGCACCGGTGGGACGAGCTGCTCCACAGCGCCGACCTCCTGCCCAACGCCCTCGAGGAGCTCTGGCGCTGGATCCCCAGCTTCCGCCATGGCCAGCCGATGATCCGGTGGGCCGCGGACGACGTCGAGCTGAGCGACGGCGTCGTCATCCCGGCCGGTGACCCGGTGCTTCCCGAGCACCAGGTGGCGAACCGGGACGAGACCGTCTTCGAGAACGGGTGGGAGCTCGACTTCCACCGCAAGAACCCGGCACCGCATCTGTCGCTCGGGTGGGGCCCCCATCGGTGCATGGGGGCCCGGCTCGCCCACCTCGAGATCGAGACCATGCTCCGTGCGCTCCTGGACAGGTTCCCGACCCTCGAGCTCGTGAAGGCGCCCGAGGACGTCGAATGGTCGCAGACGACGTTCCTGCGGTGTCCGGCTGTGCTGCAGCTGGCCTGGTGAGCGACCCGAGGGCCTCGAGATGACCGAGCTGCGATTCGACGGTCGCACCGTGGTCGTCACCGGACGAGGCGCGGATCACCGGCCGGGTGATCGCCGTCGACGGTGGTTCGACGATGCGATGAGCAGGTCGGACGACGCGATGGAGGCAGCTCGACGATGGTGATCGGTGCGTCGGTGATCGAGGATGTGTTCCGGGCCTTCCTGCAAGGAATCCCGCCCGGCGCCGTGTACGCGCTCGTGGCGCTGGGGTTCGTCCTGACCTACAAGACGTCCGGCGTCTTCAACCTCGCGTTCGGCGCGCAGGCGTACGTGTCCGCCGCGCTGTACTTCAAGCTCACCGTGTCCGAGGAGTGGGCGGCACTCCCGGCAGTCCTGGTGTCCGTCTTCGTCGTGTCGCCGCTGCTCGGCTTCCTGCTCGAACGGCTGATCTTCCGGAACCTGCGCAGTCCCTCTCCGCTGCCCGGGCTCGTCCTCACCATCGGCCTGTCCGTGGCGATCCCGAGCCTCTTCGACGAGCTCGCGAACTTCGAGGTGGTTCCGGGGCGGACACCGGAGGGCATCCTGCCGGGGGGCAACACCGTTCTCTACGACCCCTTCGGCGTCTACGCCTTCAACCGCAACGAGCTGATCGCCATGGGGGTGGCCCTGGTCGCCACGGTTGCGCTGGGCGTGCTGTTCAAGTTCTCGGCCCTCGGCCTGCAGATGCGGGCGGTGGTCGAGAGCCGGCGTATGACCGAGCTGCACGGCGTGTCGGCTGATCGCGCCTCGACGGCCGCGTGGGTCCTGTCCTCGCTGTTCGCCGGCATGGCCGGGGTCCTCATCGCGCCACGGTTCCAGACGCTGACCGCAGCCAACTTCTTCCAGCTGATGATCATCGCGATCGCCGCCGCTGCGATCGGTGGCCTGTCGAGCCTCCCGCGCGCGCTCGTCGGCGGGCTCGGTCTCGGTGTCTTCATCGCCGAGATCACGACCTTCCTGCCGCGGTGGAGCTCGACCTACACGTGGCTGCAGCCGCTGCAGGACAGCGTCGCGCCGGCGGTCCCCTTCGTCGTCCTGTTCCTCGCCATCCTCCTCGTCTCTGCGGTCCGCCGGCCGCGGGTCTCGGATCCGCTGGCCGGTGTCGATCCGCCGACGAGGTCACCAGCGGTGAGCGCCCGACCGGACGGCCGGCGAGCCGTCGCGCGCCTGCTGGTCACCGGGATGCTGCTCGTCGGGATCGCGGCGATCGTCTTCTTCCGTGCCGACCAGGCCTGGCTGTTCGTCGTCACCCAGGCGGTGATCATGTCGATCATCTTCCTGTCGTTCACCGTGGTGACCGGCATGGGCGGCGAGATCTCGCTCTGCCAGGGCGCCTTTGCGGCCATCGGCGCGTATGCGTGCTTCCAGCTCGCGTCGGAGAACCAGATCCCGCCGATGATCGCAGCGCTCATCGGGGGGGTCATCGCCGCCGGTGTCGGTGCCGCCCTCTCGTTCCCGATCCGCAGACTCGGCGGTGTCTGGACGGCGATCGGCACCTTGGCCTTCGCCTACTTCTTCGACAGCGTGGTCATCGAGCTTCCGTGGGTGAGCGGCGGGTCAGCGTTGTTCGGAGGGAACACCGTCCCTCGCCCGACCATCGGCCCGTTCGACTTCGGGAACGACAAGTCGTTCCTTGCGTTGGCCATCGTGGTCCTGGTCGTCGTGGCGCTCGCCGTTCGGAACCTGCAGCACGGCACCTTGGGACACACGCTGAGCGCCGTGTCGGGGAGCGAGGCGGGGGCGCAGTCGATCGGCATCTCTCGAGCGCGGGGCCGACTCGTGGCCTTCGCGATCTCGGGGTTCATCGCCGCCCTCGGCGGAGCGATGCTCTCCATGCTCCAGGAGGACGTCAAGTACCCGACGAACTTCACGCCGTTCATCGCCCTGTTCTGGCTCGTCGTCGTCGCAGTGCTCGGCGTCCGCAGTGTGGCGGGGGCGATCCACGCAGGAGCCTCGTTCGCGCTGTTCGACGTGGTCGTCCTGAAGGGTGCGCTCGTCGGGTGGGTCCTTCGCAGCCCCGACCGGATTCCCGACCTCTTCCCGATCTCGTCGAGCTGGATCTTCATCCTCTTCGGCTTGGCGGCGATCCAGTTCGCCAAGCACCCCGAGGGGCTGCTCGAACACGCCGCGGCACGACGGGCGGAGCGGTGGGCCCGTCGACGAGAAGATCGACGACCGACACCCGAGACCTCAGCCCAGGAGGGTGAACCCGTCGGTGCCGCGACCACCGTCGGCTGACAGAGAAAGGGAGGCGGACATGACGATCACCACCGAGGCCGTGTACTTCGACCTGTACGACCGCGAGCTCTACGCCTCGCCGTACCCGATGTACCGCCGGCTACGCGACGAGGCACCGCTGTACCACAACGAGGAGCACGACTTCTACGTCGTCAGTCGCTTCGACGACGTGGCCCGCGTCCTGTCCGACCGCAACACCTTCAGCTCGGCCAAGGGCGGGGTGTACCAGATCGCCTCCGCCGCCATCGACATGCCGGAGGGACTCTTCATCTTCGAGGACCCCCCGCTGCACGCCATCCATCGGAGCCTCGTGTCGCGGCTTTTCACTCCTCGCGCCGTGAGCCGGATCGAGCCGCAGATCCGCGAGCTCTTCGATGGCGCCGCTGCGGCCCTCGTGGGTCGCGACCGGTTCGACTTCGTCAAGGACTTCGCCAACATGTTGCCGATCCAGGTCATCGGGATGCTGCTCGGGTTGCCCTCCGCCGATCACGCTGCACTTCGGGACGCCTTCTTCCGCTCACAGAACGAAGCGACCGCCGATCCCGATCGTGACGCCCTCGGCGGAATCGCCGAGGCAGCCGTGTGGTTCAACGAGTATCTCGACGAGCGGGCGGCCAACCCGGCCGACGACCTGATGACGCAGTTGCTCACCATCGAGTTCGAGGACCACACCGGTACGGTGCGGCTGCTCCGGCGGGACGAGCTGCTGACGTTCCTGACGCTCATCACCGGAGCCGGCAGCGACACCACCGTCAACGCCATCAGCTGGGCCGGCTCGCTGCTGAGCGACCACCCCGACCAGCGACGGATGCTCCTGGAGGACCCGACACTCATTCCCAACGCCGTGGAGGAGGTTCTGCGGTACGAGGCCATCCCGTACCACGTCGCCCGCACGACCACGACCGATGTGGAGCTGCACGGCCACACCGTGCCTGCGGGGAGCATCGTGCTCGCGCTTCCCGCCTCCGCCAACCGCGACGAGCGCCACCACCGCGACCCTGACATCTTCGACGTGACGCGCAGGCCAGGTCAGATCTTCACGTTCTCCTACGGGCCCCACTTCTGCCTTGGCGCCTCCCTCGCACGCTTGGAGGCACGCCTGGCCGTCGAGGCGGCGCTGACGCACTGGCCTGGGTGGGTCGTCGACCGCAGCGGCGCCGCCTTGACCACGGGGATCGACACGCGGGGTTGGGAGCGACTGCCCGTGGAGGTCTGAGCCGACCGAGTCAGCGACCGAGCCGCCGCCGGTGCACGCTGTTGGCCACCGATTCGAGCCGAGCATCGATCTCCAGCTCGTCCACCAGGAAGCCGACGAAGTGACAGGAACCGGCCCTACGTCCCGACGTCCGGGTACTTCGGCGTCTCCCCGTTGCGGCTGGCGTGCAGGGCGATCTTGGAATCCGGGTGGTCCATCATGCGGGCGGTCAGGCCCTGCTCGTGCTCGTAGCCCCGGCGGATGTCGACGAACTCGATGTCGTTGAGGCCCTTCTTGCCCATCCGGACTGCCGTCGGGCTGAAGGCAGCGATCCGGCGAGCCTCCGCTCGGGCCGCAACGAGGAGGTCGTCGCGGGGCACCACCATGACGACCGCTCCGAGCGCCCGCATCTCCTCGCCGGAGAGGCGCTGTCCTGTGAAGTACATCCATCGGACGACGGGCTGGCTGACGAGCCGGCCGAGGTGGCGGGCGCCTCCGTGGACACCGACGCTCAGCTCGGGGAGGCCGAAGGCGGCGTCGTCAGCGGCCACGACGAAGTCGCACGACGCAGCGACCGCCAAGCCGGTCCCCAGTGCTGCACCGGCGACCGCCCCGATCACGGGCACCGCGCACTCCTGGATGGCGAAGAAGGCCTCCCGGACGTGGAACATCCGCTCCCGCACGTTGTCGCTGTCCATCGAGGCGAAGTCGTCGAGGTCGTTCCCGGCACAGAAGTGGCGCCCGCCGCCGGTGAGGACCACGGCCCGTACGCCGGGCCCGATGGCGTCGACGTCGACGAACAGGTCACGCAGCTCCCGGTACATGAGGAGGTCCACGGCGTTGACCGGTGGGCGGTCCATGGTGACGGTCGCCACGCCGTCGGCGTCGACCTCGGTGCGGAGTCGGCTCCAGGGTGCGGTCACAGCTGTCCTTCCTGCCCTTGACGATGCTCGGCGAGCATCCCTATTGTGACAGTAGAGTGTCACTTATAGGTGCCCCGCGCCACACCTGGCGCGTACCTGTCGGCGAGGTGTGAGGAGCACGCGGATGCGGTACAAGGCGATCTCGGCGGATGGTCATGTGAACGAGCCGCCGGAGTTGTGGGTCGAGAACCTGCCGGTGGGGATGCGTGAGCGTGGTCCGCGGGTGATCGAGACGCCGCGGACGAAGGGGCATGCGTGGATCATGGAGGGTCAGTCGCGGCCGTCGGTGATGGGGTTCTCGTCG
>DASSGC010000386.1:0-4062 GCA_035693765.1 Acidimicrobiales bacterium | reverse complement strand
TTCTACGTCTTCAAGCGCGACGGGTACGAGGAGCGCCACTGGCTGCCGGCCAACACCGGCTACCCCGTGGCCATCCGCGCCCGGCGGCTGCTCGGCGCCAACGCCCGACCCCGCGACGGCCAGGCCCAGTCGGGCCTCGAGTGGATCGACTGGTCCGACCTGTGCGACACGGCGCGGCCCGAGACCGGCTGCGCCCCGCCGCCCGCCCCGCCGCCTGCCCCGCCAGCGCCCGCGGCCGCCGGCGCCCCGGTCGAGGCCACGCAGGCGGGGCCGACCCCGGAGGTTCCGGCCACGCCGCTGCTGCCCGCGCTCGGCGCGTCGGAGCGCTTCGCCGCACCGCTGCTCGTCGCCGCCGCGCCGGCCGGGGTCGGCTGATCGCGAGCGTGCCCGGGCGGAGTCCGCCCCGCCCGGGCACGTGCGCATCCGGCGCTGACCGGGCTCAGAGCGTCCGCGGACAGGTCACCCCGGGCGCGTGTCACCGTGCTGCGTTGCCTGTCGGCCGAGCTGTGATGCTGGTGCTTCCGGCCGTCCTTGAGGAAGGTCATGTAGCCGCCGAACTCCTCGTCGGGGTCCTCGGAGGTCCAGCCGAACAGCTCGCCGTAGAACGCAAGGGAGCGGTCGGTGTCCGACGTCAGCAGGTCGATCCAGATGGGGGCGCCGTGGGGGGCGGCGGTGTCACGGATGGGCATCGGGGCTGCTCGGTGTGGGGGTGGCTGTTGATGTCGGCCGGTCGACGAGCCGGCCCCGGCGAACTCATCGGTCCGGCGCGCTGCCGGACCGACGTCTACCCCGACGTGGTCCGCCTCGCCGCCCGGGCCCTGCTCGCCCTCGGCAGCCTGCCGGAGCCCGACGAGGTCGACGGGCTGTCGGGCTTCGAGGGCCTCGACCTCTGGCGGGCGAGCCGCTGACGGGCGCGCGCGGTGGGCCGGGCGACGCCCGGCGGGCCCGTGGTGGGCTCACCGGCCCGCCGCACCCGTAGCCTGGGTCCGGCCCGCCCGGGCCACCCTGCCCCCCGAGCCCCGGGAGAGACTTCGTTGGAGCCAGCCACCCGGTTGCTGCTGTCCGGCGCGGCGTCGGCCGCACTCACCGGCGTCGGCCTCCGCCCCGTCGACCGCCACGGCCTGGGGTCGGGGCCGGCGTTCGTGCTGGGGCTGCCGATCTCGGAGATGCCGCTGCACGTCGGCGCGGCGCAGGCCGCCCTCGCGCTGCTGCTGTCGCGGGCCGGCGGCCCCCGGGGGTGGCGGGGGATGGCCGGGCTGGGCCTGACCGCCGCGTCGCTGGCCGGCCTCTGGCGCCTGCACCGCGACGCGCAGGACGCCGAGCGGGTCCTGGAGGAGGCGCTGGTCGGCGCACTCGGCGCCGGCTACCGCGACCGGATCCACGAGCCGTTCAGCCCGCCGCCGGTCGCACCGCTCACCCGGCGGTCGATGCTGGCGCCGCAGTTCTTCACCCGGAAGCGCTACGTGGGCCCGGGCGGCGAGGACCTGCCCTACGGCGAGGCCGGCCGCCGCAACCACCTCGACGTCTGGCGCCGCCCGGACCTCCCGGCCGACGCCGCGGCGCCGGTGCTGGTGGAGGTGCACGGCGGGGCCTGGATGATGGGGCAGAAGCGGGGCCAGGCAGAGCCGCTGATGAGCCATCTGGCCGAGCGGGGGTGGGTGTGCGTCACGCTCAACTACCGGCTGAGCCCCCGGGCCACGTGGCCCGACCACATCGTGGACGTGAAGCGCGCGCTGACGTGGGTCAAGGCCCACATCGCCGACTACGGCGGCGACCCCGGCTTCGTCGTGGTCACCGGCGGCTCGGCCGGCGGCCACCTGGCGGCCCTCACCGCGCTCACACCGGGGCTGGCGGCGTACCAGCCGGGCTTCGAGGACGCCGACACCAGCGTCGCGGCCGCGGTCCCGTTCTACGGTGTCTACGACTTCACCAGCCGGGGGTCGAACGCCAACCTCCTCATGGAGGACCTCCTCGCCCGCAACGTGTTCAAGACGTCGCTGGACGACGACAGCGCCCGGTGGGAGCTGGCCTCGCCGATGAGCCACGCCGGGTCCGACGCCCCCCCGTTCTTCCTGCTGCACGGCACCAACGACACGCTCGTGCCGGTGGAGCAGGCCCGGGCGTTCGCCGATCTGCTCGGGGCGGGCAGCCGCCGCCCGGTGGTGTACGCGGAGCTGCCCCGGGCCCAGCACGCGTTCGACGTGCTGCCCTCGGTCCGCGCCCACCACACGGTGCACGCCGTCGAGCGCTTCCTCGCCGTGGTGCGGAGCGAGCACGGCGGCCCGACCCCGGCCGAGGCCGTCGCACCCGCGAGTGGGGCGGCGGCGCAGGAGTCGGCCGGCCGGGGCTGACCCGCCCGCCGCGGCGGGCCAGCCTCCGACCGGCCGCCGGGGTCGACGACCCCGGCGAGCCTGTTCAGGCCGCTGCCGCCAGCGGGGCGGGCTGGTAGGTGCCGAAGCACCACACGTGGCCCTCCGGGTCCCTGGCGGCGTACTCCCTCGATCCGTACGGCTGGTCCGTGACAGGCATGACGATCTCGGCGCCGGCGGCCTCGGCCCGTGCCGCGTGGCCGTCGGTGTCGTCGACGACGAGGTAGAGCACGCCGGGACCGAGGTCGAAGGGGTCGCCGCCGCCCCGCGAGTCGCTCAGCATGAGCACGCCGTTGCCCCAGGTGACCAGGGCGTGCACGACGCGGCCCCGGTCGTCGGTGTTGACCTCCCCGGGCTCGAACCCGAAGGCGGCGGTCAGGAACCCGATCGCGGCGCGTGTGTCCCGGTAGCGCAGCACGGGGTAGATGGTCGGTCGGGAGGTGTCGATGGGCATGCCCGGACGGTACGGCGGGCGGCCCGCCCCGGGATTGGACGAATGTGACCCGCCGGCCGCGGCCGCACGCTGCGGTCAGGCCGCCGTGCCGCCGCTGCCCGGCAGCTCGGCCCGGACGAAATCCGAGGGGGTGCAGCCGCCGAGGGACCGGAACTCCCGGACCAGGTGGCTGTGGTCGGCGTAACCGCAGGCCGCCGCCAGGTCGGCGATCGACCGCACGGGGCCCGAGCGCAGGAGGTTGACGGCCCGGCGGAACCGCAGCACCCGGGCGGTCGGCTTGGGCGACAACCCGACCTGCGTCCGGAACCGGGCGGTGAAATGGCGGCGGCTCCACCCGATCTCGTCGGCCAGCACCCCGACGGGCACCTGGCCGTGGGAGGCCGCGAGCTGGTGCCAGGCCCACGCCACCGCGGGATCGGGGTCGGGGCCGTCGCCGGCCCGGGCCAGCAGCTCGTCGTCGAGGATGGCGAACCGTGCCGCCCACCCGTCCGCCGATCCGAGGCGATCGGTGAGCCGGCCGGCGGCGGCGCCCCACAGGTCGTCGAGCCCGGTGCAGGCGTTGGCCACGGCGTGGGGCGGCACGCCCAGCAGGCGGGCGGCGCCGAGCGGGGTGAGGTCGACCTGGACGCCCTGCTGGCGGCCGCCGTGCTCGGTGACGGCGTAGCCCTCGTGGAGCCCGGCGACGAACGAGGTGAACCGCCGCCCACCGGACGACGAGCGCGACATCTCGACGAGGTCGAGCGGCTCGCTGAAGCTCAGGATGAGCGTGACGAACCCGGTCGCCACCTCGCGGCGGCGGAACGGCGCCGCGGTGCGTTCCACGTAGCCGCAGTAGGGGCGGGCGACCACGCCGGCGAGCACCGGGTGGGGGGCCGCGTGCGCCATCGTCCAGGACTCGCCGTCGCCGTCGTGGCGGACGACCGTCACGCCGCGCCGCGTGACCATGGTTTCCGACGCGGACTCGGTCCCGCTGGCGGCCGGCACGGGACCAGTCTGCCAATTGAACGGTCGCTCAGGCTTCTTGACAGAATGTTCACCGTCGCACCCGGCGTCGACGAGGGGACCGACCGTAGGGTCGGGACGTGCCCCGGCCGCAGGGCGCGACGGACACGAGCTTGGGAAGCGGCCACGGCCGGCCGGCCGGAGCCGGTGGGTGGCGCCGTGGGCGTCACCGGCGCACGGAAAGGGGCGCGGATGGCGAGACGCAGGAACGGCGGCGCCGCACCGGCGCACGTCGCC
>DASSGC010000385.1:0-5470 GCA_035693765.1 Acidimicrobiales bacterium | reverse complement strand
GAGCTGCGCGCCCTGATGGGCATGGAGCCGACGTCCCCGATGATCTGGCCGGTCGTCATCCTCGTCACGATGTCGGTCGCCACGCTGCTGCTCGTCGTGGCCCGGGCCCTGCGCCTGCTCGGCCAGCTGACCGTCGCCCGCCTCGCCCGCCGCCTCCCGCCCCGACTGGCGATCGTGCTGGGCACAGGTCTGCTCCTGGCGCTGTTCTGGGGCGTGTGGACCGGCGTGTTCGTCAACGGGTTCTTCGCCGGTGCCAACGCGTTCTTCGCGCCGCAGGACACCACGGGGTCGATGAGCACCGACCGGCCGAGCGCGCCCGAGCGCTCCGGCTCGCCGCAGTCGCTCGCCGCGTGGGAGGACCTCGGCTACTACGGGCGCCTCTTCGTACGCAGCGGCCCCACCGTCGAGCGGCTCGAGGAGGTGAACGGCCCCGGCGCCAAGCAGCCGATCCGCGTCTACGCGGGACTGCAGAGCGCCGACACCCCCCAGGCCCGCGCCGACCTGGTGCTCGCCGAGCTCAAGCGCACCGGCGCCTTCGAGCGCGAGGTGCTCGTCGTCGCGACGACCACCGGCATGGGCTTCCTCGACCGCCGCGCCACCGACCCCCTCGAGTACATGTGGAACGGCGACACCGCGATCGCCGGGGTGCAGTACTCCTACCTCCCGAGCTGGATCTCGCTCCTCGCCGACCAGGAGGCCGTCGTCGACACCTCGCGCACGGTCTTCGAGACGGTGCGCGAGCACTGGGCGACGCTGCCCGAGGACCGGCGCCCCGCGCTCTACCTCTACGGGCTGTCGCTGGGATCGATGGGCGTGGAGGGCGTGCTCGGCTCGGTGAGCATCGTCAACGAGCCGGTCGACGGGGCGCTGATGGTCGGGCCGCCGTTCCTCAACGACCTGCACCGCCGCCTCACCGAGGGTCGCGACGCCGACTCCCCGGCATCCCTGCCCGTCTACGGGGACGGGCGCACGGTGCGCTTCGCGAACGAGCAGAGCGGCCTGCAGCGCTCGAGCGGGTCGTGGGGGCCGACACGCGTGGCGTACCTCCAGCACGCCTCCGACCCGGTGGTCTTCTTCTCCTCCGACCTCGCCTTCGCGCGGCCGCAGTGGCTCGCCGACGGCCAGCGCGGCCCGGACGTGTCGCCCACGATGGGCTGGGTCCCGCTCGTGACGATGTGGCAGGTGCTGCTCGACATGCCGGCCGCGGGCGAGGTGCCCACGGGCTACGGCCACCTGTACTCCGGTCGCGCCAACATGGACGCCTGGGCCGCGGTCACGCAGCCGCCTCGGTGGACCGCCGAGCGTGCCGAGACGGTCGCGAGCGCCCTCACCGTGCGCTGAACCGCTGTGGGGCTCGAGCCGGATGCCGTTCGGCGCGGCGGGCGGTCCGCTCGGCGGTCGCTCCCCGCACGACCGTTGTCGGGCGGCCGGGTGCCGCGGTTCACTGTCGCGGTGAGCACCGGCGACGCGACGACGCGGCCGGGTCGGCGACGCGGCACGGCATCCGCTCCCGCCGCCCCGGACCCGGGCGTGCGCTCGCTCGTCGCCGAGTCGTGGCTGCGGTCGTCGGCGGCCGGCGTCGACCCCGAGCGCCACCTCGCCCCCGTCGTGCTCGACGGCGGTGACCTCGCCGACTACCGAGCGACCCACGCCCTGTCGCACGTCTTCCCCCTCCTCTACGACGTGCTCGGCCGGGCCGCCGTCGACTGCGACTGCGTCATGGCGGTCGGGGACGCGGCGGGGAGGCTGCTGTGGGTGGCCGGACCGTCGTCGGTCATGCGCAAGGCCGAGTCGATCAACTTCGTCGAGGGCGCGGTGTGGACGGAGTACGACGCCGGCACCAACGCCCCGGGCATGGCCCTGCACCTCGGGCGCCCCGTGCACGTGCACGCCGCGGAGCACTTCAACCGGCTCGTCCACCCCTGGAGCTGCGCCGCCGCCCCGATCCACGACCCCACGACGAGCCGGGTCCTGGGCGTCGTCGACATCACCGGCGGGCCCGACGTCGCCTCGCCGCAGAGCCTGGCGATGATCCGGGCCGCCGCCCGGATGGCCGAGTCGGAGCTGGCGCGACTGGCCGTGACGGGCACGACGCTCGGGCCCCCCGGCGCCACGCCACAGCCCGGGTCCGCGACCGGGGTGCTGCGGGTGCGTGGGCTCGGCCTGCCCGAGGCCGTCCTCGAGGTGGGCGGGCGGACCCATCGTCTCAGCCGCCGGCACAGCGAGATCGTCCTCGCACTGCTCGAGCACCCCGGCGGCCTGAGTGCCGAGCAGCTCGAGACCCAGGTCTATCCCGGTCACGTCAACTCCTCGACCCTGCGCGCCGAGATGGCCCGGCTGCGGACGCTGCTCGGTCCGGACATGCTCGCCTCGCGGCCCTATCGCGTCGTCGTCGACACGGAGAGCGACTGGGGCACCGTGGGTGCCCACCTCGGTGCCGGTCGGGTGCGCGACGCGCTGCAGGCCTACAAGGGCCCGCTGTTGCCCGGGTCGGAGGCGCCGGGTGTCGTCGAGCTGCGCGAGGTGCTCGAGGGGCAGGTGCGTGGGTCCGTCCTCGCGTCGGGGGAGCCCGACCTCATGGTCGCTTGGACCCGATCGCGCTGGGGCGCAAGCGATCTCGAGATGTGGGAACATCAGCTCGACACGCTGCCGGTGACGTCGCCGCTGCGCCCCGTCGCCGAGGCCGAGGTGGGTCGGCTGGAACGCGAGCTGCGCGCCTGAGGCGGCGGCCGGCATGCGTGCTCGTCGAGAGCGACCTGGTCAGTTCCGGAGAAGCGCTCCAGTGGGCGGGTGAGCACAATGGCTCGGGACGGCTCAGCGCACACCCACGGAGGAACTCATGGCCGAGACGACGAAGCCCGCACCGAAGGCCGCGGCGAGGAGGTCCACCGCGAAGGACGAGAGCTCCGGTGCCTTCACCGCCGAGGAGAAGGCGGCGATGAGGGAGCGAGCGAAAGAGGTCAGGGCGGCCAAGCGGGGCACGAAGGCCGACCCCGAGGCCGAGGTGCTCGCGAGGATCGCCGAGATGGGCGCCTCGGACCGCGCGATGGCGGAGCGGGTGCACGCGGTCGTGACGACGACCGCACCCGACCTGGTGCCGCGGACCTGGTACGGCATGCCGGCCTACGCCAAGGACGGCAAGGTCCTGTGCTTCTTCCAGGGTGCCGGGAAGTTCAAGGCACGCTATGCCACGCTCGGCTTCAACGACCCGGCGACACTGGACGACGGGCCGATGTGGGCGACCGCGTTCGCGCTCACCGAGGTCACGCCGGCCGTCGAGAAGAGGATCGCCGCCCTGGTCAGGCAGGCCGTGGGCTGACCGCGCGTCCCGGCTCGGCGCTTCCCCCATGGGGCGCAGAGGTGCAGAGCCCGGCATCCGTGCAACGTGGATGCAACGTCGCGCTGCCTACGGTCTGCGGCAACCGTCACCGGACGGATCGCACGAGATCAAGGGAGATCGCGATGACCGTGTTCGCACAGCCCGGCTCCGAGGGCAGCAACGTCACCGTCAAGGGCCGCTACGACAACTGGATCGGCGGCCGATGGGTCGCACCGGTGCAGGGCCGCTACTTCGAGAACGTGACCCCCGTGACGGGCCGGGTCTTCTGCGAGGTCGCGCGCTCCACGGCCGAGGACGTCGAGCTCGCCCTGGATGCCGCCCACGGCGCAGCCGAGGCGTGGGGCCGCACGAGCGTCGGTGAGCGGTCCGGCATCCTGCTGCGGATCGCCGACCGCATGGAGGCCGACCTCGAGGACCTCGCGGTCGCCGAGACCTGGGACAACGGCAAGCCGGTGCGCGAGACGATCGCCGCCGACCTGGCCCTGGCCGTCGACCACTTCCGCTACTTCGCCGGCGCGATCCGGGCCCAGGAGGGCTCGATCGGCGAGATCGACGCCGACACCGTGGCCTACCACATCCACGAGCCGCTGGGTGTGGTCGGCCAGATCATCCCCTGGAACTTCCCCATCCTCATGGCCGTGTGGAAGCTGGCCCCGGCGATCGCGGCGGGCAACTGCGTCGTGCTCAAGCCGGCCGAGCAGACCCCGTGGTCGATCCTCAAGCTCGTCGAGCTCGTCGGCGACCTCCTGCCCGACGGCGTGCTCAACGTCGTCAACGGGTTCGGCCTCGAGGCCGGGAAGCCGCTCGCCAGCAGCCCGCGCATCGCGAAGATCGCCTTCACCGGCGAGACGTCGACCGGCCGGCTGATCATGCAGTACGCCGCCCAGAACCTCATCCCGGTGACGCTCGAGCTCGGCGGCAAGAGCCCGAACATCTTCTTCGAGGACGTCGCGAGCCGGCGTGACGCCTTCTACGACAAGGCCCTCGAGGGCTTCGCGATGTTCGCCCTGAACCAGGGTGAGGTGTGCACCTGCCCGAGCCGGGCGCTCATCCAGCAGTCGATCTACGACGACTTCCTCGCCGACGCCCTCGCTCGCGTGGAGGCGATCGTGCAGGGCAACCCGCTCGACACCGCCACGATGATCGGCGCCCAGGCCAGCAGCGAACAGCTGGCGAAGGTCCTCGGCTACGTCGACATCGGGAAGCAGGAGGGAGCCAAGGTCCTCACCGGCGGCGCCCGGGCTGAGCTGGGCGGCGACCTCGCCGGAGGGTTCTACGTGCAGCCGACGGTCTTCGAGGGCGACAACGCGATGCGGATCTTCCGGGAGGAGATCTTCGGGCCCGTGGTCTCGGTGACCCGCTTCGCCGACGAGGCCGACGCCCTGAAGATCGCCAACGACACCCCCTACGGCCTCGGTGCCGGCGTGTGGTCGCGCGACGGGAACCGCGCCTACCGTGCCGGCCGGGAGATCAAGGCCGGTCGCGTGTGGACGAACAACTACCACGCGTACCCGGCGCACGCCGCGTTCGGTGGCTACAAGCAGTCGGGCATCGGCCGGGAGACCCACAAGATGATGCTCGAGCACTACCAGCAGACGAAGAACCTCCTCGTCAGCTACAGCCCCGACGCGCTCGGCTTCTTCTAGACCCCGGTGGAGGGGACGCCGACTCACGTCGACGTCACCGGTGAGGCGGCCGCCGTCGTGCACCCGCCTCACCGGCATCCCCCGCCACACCCCACCGACGACGTCGTCACGGCCACCGGTCGGCCCACGGCTAGGCTCACCGCAACGGGGGCCACCACGGCCCCAGCACCAGGAGGACGACATGTCGGCACCAGCGGGATGGCACCTTCAACCGGACGGGCGTGAGCGCTTCTGGGACGGCACGCAGTGGACCGACCAGTTCCGCACGGTGCAGGCGCCGCAGGTGGGCGACCCGACCGCCCCGCCCCCGGCGCCGTCGTGGGCACGGTCCGACTCCGGGGACTCCGGACCGTCGAGCAGCGGCGCAGACCCCACGGCCCCGACGTCCGAACCGACCTCCTCGGCCCCGACCTGGGACCAGACCCAGGCACTCGACGTCTCGAGCACCCAGGCGATCCCCACCCCTCAGCCGGGGTACGCCGAC
>DASSGC010000384.1:0-3726 GCA_035693765.1 Acidimicrobiales bacterium | reverse complement strand
CAGCGGTGGGTCGACAGCAGGATCGGTACCGGGCGGTGGCGGGCTCCGCCCGGTACCTCCGACTCCGGCCACGGGAACGGGGCAGGGCGGCCGTTCCCGTGCCGGAACCGGGGCCGCACGGGCCGAGCCGCCGGTCCGTGGGCCCGCCGGGTCACACGCGGTCGAGCACGAGCGCGGCCGGTGCCTCGGCCGCGGCCCGAGGGGCGGGGCGTCACGCGAGCTTGAGCACCCGGGCGGCGTTGTCACGGAGGAACTTGGGCCACACGTCGTCCTTGAACGGGACCGCCGGCAGCTCGCCCATGATCCGCTCGAGGGACAGCCCCATGGGGAAGTAGCCGCCGTAGATCACCTTGTCGGCGCCCCGGGTGTTGGCGTAGTCGACGATCGCCTGGGGGTAGTACCTCGGGGCGAAGGCGCTGGTGGAGTAGTGGAGGTTCGGCCACTTCAGCATCAGCTTCACCGCCAGGTCGGTCCACGGCTCGCAGCCGTGCCGGGTGACGAAGGTGAGGTCGGGGAAGTCGTAGCAGACCTCGTCGATCAGCTCGACGTGCTGGCAGGCGAACTTCACCCGCGGCCCCGGCACGCCGGCGCACACGAACACGGGGATGTCCAGCTCGGCGCAGCGGGCGTAGATCGGGTACATCTTCTTGTCGTTGATCGGCACCTGGGGGAACGTGCCGGCCGGGAACATGCCGACCGCCCGGATGTCCCAGGTCTCGTGCGCCTGCGTGATCGACCGGACGGCGTCCATGCCGTCGTTCGGGTCGACGGACAGCGACGGGACGAAGCGGTCGGGGAAGTCGCGCACGGCCCGGGCGCCGGCCTCGCCGTGCACGCCGACCAGGCCCTTCTCGACGCCCCACAGGTCCATCTCCCGCAGGGTGACCCCGACCGGGTCGACGCCCTTGTCGATGGTCTTGTCGGGGCTGTCCTTGAACATGTACTCGGCCGGGAACTCGAACTCCTCCTTCGACTCCCGGTCGTTGGTCTGACGGGTGATGAAGGCGTAGAGCTGGCGCATGTCGGCCGCGGGGAAGCCGATCATCGTGTCGATGATGCCGACGTCGAGGGGAGGGGTCACGCGCCGAGTCTGAAACCGGTTCTACCCCCGGTCAAGTTGCCGCGGCCGACGCGCGCACCCCCGACACCCGAACCGGGTCGGCGGTCTCGCGCCGAGCGCGATCGTGCCGACCCGGTTCGGGCAATGCACGGGCGGCGCGCAGCTCGGCGACGATCGCGGCCGGCTCGGTCGTGAACCGCTGCCACGTGTAGCGGAGGACCGTCCAACCGGCGAGGCGCAGCCGGTTGTCGCGGACGCGGTCGTCCTCGAAGGCCCGGTCGGTGTGGTGCGTCTCCTTGCCGTCGAGCTCGACCGCGATCCGCAGGGCCGGGTACGCCAGGTCGACACGCACCGTGCCCGGACCGAGGGCCACCACGTGCTCGGCCACGGGCTCCGGCAGGCCGGCCTCGTCGAGCAGCGCCATGAACAGGCGGGCGAACGTCGTGTCGGGCACCCGCCGCCCCCACCGGCGCTGGAGGACGCGGCGGCAGCGGGCGATGCCGGGTCGGCCCCGCACCGCATGGCGGACGAGCGCCTCCCACAGCTCGGCCCAGGTCGCCAGGCGGCGGCGCCGGATCTCGTCGAGGGCGGCGAGGGCCCCGGCGTCGTCCACGACCGCGCACAGGTCGACGAGCGTGCGGGCCGGGCCGGTGACCGGGATCAGGCGGCGCACCCGCCGGTCGACCAGGTGCCACGCCCGGGTGCGGTGCACGGCGAGTCCGGGCCGCCGGTCGGGATGGCGGGGGCGGGGCACGGTCACGTCGACGCGCCCGGGCGCGGCGAACCCGTCGAGCCCCCACAGGTGGGCGGCGGCACGGTGCGACAGCACGGCACCCGTGCCGTCGCCGTCGCAGGCCGACAGCACGGCGGCCAGCGCCCGGCCCTCCCAGGTGCGGGGGGCGCCGGCGACCCGGTACACGTCCGGCGCGACCACCTCCCACCGGCCGCTGCGGGCCCGGCGCCAGATGGCGGCGGGCGACAGGCCGGCGGCGGCGGCCTGCGCGCGAGTGATGAGCGCGTGCTGGCGTGCCGCGACCTGGGCGGCGCGCCAGTCGGGTGAGGGCAACGGCCGGGGCACGGCAGCCTCCGTCAGAGATTCGGTGTGTCGACGGGGGAAGTGCCGGCCGGAGGGTGCCCCGAAGCCGTGCGGTCACCGTAGCCGCCGCCTGACCCCACCCGAACCGGGTCGGCACCGTCGCGCCAGGCGCGATCTTCCCGACCCGGTTCGGGTGGGGCCGGTTCGGCTAGAACTGCCGGCATGAGCACCTCCCCCGACGACGTTCCGCTGTCGCCCGAGGCCGGCGCCGGCGCCGCGACCGGCCGCATCGTGGTCGGCGTCGACGACTCGGAGCAGGCCGCCGCGGCGTTGCGCTGGGCGCTGGCCGAGGGCGCGGTGCGGAACTGCGCGGTGGAGGTGGTGCACGCGTGGTCGCCGCCGCTGTCGGCCCTGCCGTTCGGGGCCACGCTGGTGATCCCCGTCGACGAGGGCGCCATCGACTCGGCCGCCCGGGCATCGGTCGACGACCTGGTCGACGCCGCCCTGGCCGAGATGGACGCCCGGCCGTCCGAGGTGCTGCGCACGGTCCTGCCCGGCGGCGCGGCCACGTCGCTCGTCGAGGTGGCCGAGGGCGCCGACCTGCTGGTGGTCGGGTCGCACGGCCGCAGCGGCCTGTCACGCCTCGTGCTCGGCTCGGTGGCGATGGCCTGCGTCAACCACGCGCCGTGCCCGGTCGTGGTGGTGCGGGCCGCCCCCGCGGGCGACTGACCCGCGCGCCCGCCGGACGGGTCGGTAGAACGAGTTACCGCGCGACCCGTTGACGCCGGGGGGCGGCGGGTAGCGTCACCGCCGTGCGGACATCCAGCAGGCGAAAGCTCGACATCGGGCTCCTCATCGGCGGCTCGGTCGTGCTGGCCGGCGGCGCCATGCTCGGCAGCGCGGCCGGCAACCAGGAGCGGGTCACCCGGTTCTGGACCGGTGCCGTGGTCGCGGCCGACGGCTCCGCGCAGGTCAGCGAGGCCATCGACTGGGAGTTCGGCATCTCCCAGAAGCACGGCATCTTCCGTGACGTCCCCGGCGTCGATCCCGGCGCGCCCATCACCGTGTCGTCACCCGACGCCCCCGACCAGGCCGAGATCGGCTTCAGCCCGGTCCTGGACGGCACCCGGATCAAGATCGGTGACCCCGACACCACCATCACCGGCCGCCACCTCTACCGCATCGACTACCCGCTCCCGGGCGTCGTCCAGGACGGCAGGCTCGACTGGGAGACCACCGGCACCGGCTGGCCCGTCGGCATGGACGAGATCGAGATCCACCTCGTCACGCCGTTCACCCTCGACGCCGGCATCTGCTCCGTGGGCGGCACCGGCGCCACCGGTGGGTGCGAGCTGACGCAGGTCGAGCCCGGCCACGTGGTCGTGCGCGTCGACTCGGTGGGCGCCCACGAGAGCGTGTCGGTCGAGGGCAACGTCGGCGCACCCCTGCCCACGGCGCCCGCCGCGCCCGCACCGCCGGCCGATCCGCCCGACGAGCCCGGCACCGGCATCCTGCCCCCCGGCGGCACCGCCGCGGCCGGTGCCCTGGTGGCCGCCGTGCCGATGGGCGTGCTGGTCCGGCGGGCGGGCCGCGAGCGGGTGGCCGCCGGCGGCGCGGCCGACGCCCCCAA
>DASSGC010000383.1:0-8593 GCA_035693765.1 Acidimicrobiales bacterium | reverse complement strand
GTGGTGGGCCCAGGGCCGGGCCCCGTGGCCCGGCGACGGCGACCCCCTCCCGTGACCTACGCCGCCGGCATCGACGTCGGCACCACGTTCAGCGCCGCCGCGACCTGGCGCGACGGGCGGGCCACCACCGTGGCGCTCGGCGACCGGGCGGCCGCGGTGCCCTCGGTGCTGTACCTGCGCGAGGACGGCACGATGCTGGTCGGCGACGCCGCCGTCCGCCGGGCGGTGGGCGAGCCCCGCCGGGTGGCGCGGGAGTTCAAGCGGCGGGTGGGCGACGCCGTGCCCGTCGTGCTCGGCGACCAGCAGTTCGGAGCCGCCCAGCTCACCACCCAGGTCGTGCGGTGGGTCGCCGACAAGGTGGCGGAGCGGGAGGGTGCCTGGCCCGCCTACGCGGTGCTGACGCACCCCGCCTCGTGGGGGTCGCACCGGCGGTCGGTGCTGGCCGAGGCGGCGGCCACCGCCGGGTTGCCCGATGCCGGCCTGCTGGCGGAGCCCATCGCCGCAGGCCTGTACTACGCGTCGCAGCAGCGGGTGCCCGCGGGGGCGCTGGTGGCCGTGTACGACTTCGGCGGCGGCACGTGCGACGCCGCCCTGCTCCGGAAGTCGGCGACGTCGTTCGAGCTGGTGGGGACCCCCCGCGGCCACGAGCACCTCGGTGGCGTGGACATCGACCAGGCGGTGCTCGACCACGTGGTCGCCGCGGTCGGCGAGCGCTGGCCGGAGCTGGACGACGACGACCCGGTGGCGATGTCGGCGCTGGCCCAGGTGCGGGCGGCAGCGGTCGACGCCAAGGAGGCCCTGTCGTCCGACACGCAGGCCACCGTGCCGGTCGTGCTCCCGGGCTGCACGGACGAGGTGGGGATCACCCGGACCGAGCTGGAGCGCATGGTGGCTCCGGTGGTGCTGCGGACGGTCGACCTGATCCGCCAGACCTGGACCGCGGCCGGCGTCGGCCCCGACGAGGTCGACGCCGTGCTGCTGGTGGGGGGCGGCAGCCGCATGCCGCTGGTGGCGGAGCTGGTCACGAGCGAGCTCGGCCGGCCCGTCGCGGTCGACGCCCACCCCAAGTACGCGGTGTGCCTGGGCGCGGCGATCGCCGCCGCGGCCCGGCTCGAGGACCGGCCGCCGGCCCCGGCATCCCCCGCCCGGCTCGTGTCGCCACCGCCCCCGCCGCCCGCGCCGCCCGCGCCCCCCGCCCCTGCGGTCACCCCGGTGCCTGCGGCCGAGGTGGCGGGCGCCGGCCCGCCGACGGTGGCGATCACCGCGGACCTCGCCTCGTCCCAGCTCACCGGCGCCAGCGACCTGCGGCTGCCCCGCTCACGCCGCCCACCCGACCCCCCGCTGCGGTTGACCGATCGGGACGACCGGCTGGTGGTGCGGATCGGCGCCGGCACCGCCGATCCGCGGGTCGAGCGCGGGGAGCGCCGGCGCCTGGCCGGGCTGGCCGCGGCGGCCGCCGTGGTGGTGGCGGCGACGCTGGGCGGGCTGGCGGCCTGGGGATCGCGCGGCGCGTCGGAGCCCGGCGGCCCCTCGGCCGGTCCCGTCGGGCCGGCGGGCCGCGAGAGCGCGGAGCCGGTGGCGCCCGGCGGGACCGCGGCGCTGGCGGGCGGGCCGGTGCCGGTGGCGTCGACCGGCGGCACCGCCGAGTCGATGCTCGGCGCGACGGTGGGCCCGGACGGTCGCCTCGTGGCGGTCGGTGCCGCGGGAGCGGCGGCGGTCGCGTGGACCTCCGCCGACGGGGGCGCCACCTGGGCGCCGGCCTGGAGCGCGGCGCCGGACGACGCCCCGGCCGCGGCGGCGTCGGGCGTGACCACCTGGGCCGACGGGCTGGTGGCGGTGGGCTGGGTCGCCGCTGCCGGGCCGGCGGCGCCGGGCGGGGACCCGCCGGCCGGGGCGCCGACGCCGGGGGCCGGCGAGCCGGACGGGGACTCGCAGGCGGCGGTGTGGCGCTCGGCCGGCGGCGACCCCAGCCTGTGGGAGCGGCTCCGGCCGTCCGGGCTGGAGGGTGCGGCGGCGCTGCACGACGTCGTGGCCGACGGCACCGGCGTGGTCGCCGTGGGGCGCGACCTGACCGACGACACCGGCGACGGCGACGGCGGGGTCTGGCGCTCGGACGACGGCGTGAGCTGGCGCAGGATCGCGACGACCGGGCTCGGCGGGCCGGGCCGACAGGAGCTGCACCGGGTCATGCTGACCGACCAGGGGCGGTGGATCGCCGTCGGCCGGCAGATGCGGGGCGCGTCGACCGCGCCGGCGGTGTGGGTCTCCGACGACCTGTCGTCGTGGGCCGAGACCGGGGGTCACCCCGGAGCCGGTGGGGACGGGGCCGGGGGCGGGGTGCCCAGCGTGTGGGGCCTCGGCGGGCTTGACGGCGGCGGGCTGGTCGCGGCCGGCACCCGGCCGGGCCTGGCGGGCGACCCGGCCGGCGCCGAGGCCGGCCTGTGGCTCGACCGGACCGGGTCCGCCGACCGCTGGCACCCGCTCGACATCGCGGCCGGCGCGCCGGGCCGGGGGCCGGGCGACCAGCACGTGCGGGCGCTCCTCCGCACGCCGTCGGGCGGCCTGGTCGCGCTGGGCGCCGACGGCACGGCACCGGCGGCGTGGACCGTGACGGTCACGCCCGCGCCCTGATCGGCGGATGTCCCATCGGGTGCCCGTTCGGGCGGGTCGCCGCAGCCGGCTACCCGGAGGCCGTCCCATCGGGTGCCCGTTCGGGTGGGTCGCCGCAGCCGGCTACCCGGCGGATGTCCCATCGGGTGCCCGTTCGGGCGGGTGCCGCCGCCCGGTCGCGCGCCCGTTGAGCGGACGTTGAGTGCCCGTGAAGGCACGGCGGGCAGAGTGGCCGGGACGGTCGGCCGGTCTCCCGCACCGGCCCCGTCGTCCCCCGCGGAACGACGCAGAGAATGGAGTGGCGGTGTCCGTTCGCATCCCTGTCCTGGTTCACGCCGACGACCCCGTGTCCCGGTCGGGCGTCGAGGCCCAACTACGCGGCCAGCCCGGCATCGAGGTCCTCCTGCCCGACGGCGACGGCGGCCCGGGTGCCGCCCAGGTGGCGGTCGTGGTGGTCGACGAGGTCGACGACCGGGCCGCCCAGACGATCCGTGCGCTCACCCGCAGCGGCGTCCACCGGGTGCTGGTGGTCGCCGGACGGCTCGACGACGCCGCCGTCCTCACCGTCACCGAGGCCGGTGCCTGCGGGCTGCTGCGCCGGGCCGACGCCGTGCCCGAACGGCTCGTGCCGGCCATCCGCTCGGCCGCGGCCGGTGACGGCACCGTGCCCCCCGACCTGCTGGGCCGGCTGCTCGAGCAGATCGGCCGCCTGCAGCGCCAGGTGCTCTCGCCCCGCGGGCTCACCTTCGGCGGGCTCACCGACCGCGAGGTGCGGGTGCTCAAGCTCGTGGCCGACGGCTGGGACACCTCCGAGATCGCCGACAACCTGTCGTACTCGGAGCGCACCGTGAAGAACATCATCCACGACGTGACCTCGCGGCTGCAGCTCCGCAACCGCTCGCACGCCGTCGCCTACGCGCTACGCCAGGGCCTCATCTGAGACCGGGGCGGTGACGGCGACCACCGCGGCGGGCACCGTGTCGAGCCCCAGCTCGCGCAGCACATCGTTGTAGCGGTCCAGGGTGCGGGTGGCGGCCGCCAGGTCGCCACTGCGCTCCTGGGCGTCGATCAGCGCCCGCCACAACCCGTCGTGGTAGCGGTCGATGTCGAGGCCCCGCCCGAACGCCGCGGCCGCGATGTCGCGGCTGCCGAGCGTCGCGGCGGTCTCGCCCACCAGCAGGGCCACGTCGGCCGCGTCGGCGGCGAGCTGGCGCCGCAGCCCGACGACCCACTCGGCGGGGCCCTCCTCGGGCAGCAGGTCGCCGCCGTAGGCGACCAGTGCCCGGTCGCCGGCGTCGAGCACGTGCGCGCCGTCGCCCGCCCGGGCCGCGTCGCGCGCCTCGTCGCGGGCAGCGGTGAACACGGCGACGTCGGCGCACCCGACGTCGGGGAGCGCCAGGACGTACGCCGGCCCCTCGCGCCGCACCAGCCGGCTGCCCCCGCTGTTGTGGTCGTCGAACAGGCGCCGCAGCGACGAGACGGCCACTTGCAGGTTGCGCTTGCCGGCGGCCATGTCGAGGTCGGGCCACAGCGCGTCGACCAGGGTCTCGGCGTGGACCGGTCGCCCGCCGTGGGCGGCCAGCAGGTGCAGCGCGGCCCGCGCCCGCGGCTTGACCGCGGCCACGTCGACCACCCGACCGTCGAGCTCGAGGCGGAAGCCGCCGAGGCACCGGACCCGCAGGCCGGGACCGCGGGCGGCCGCGGGGCGCTGCGGCACGGCCGGCGACGCCTGATCGGCGGCGCGGTCGCCGTCGAGGGGCGGCACCGGGACGTCGAGCTGCCAGCGGCGGCGCAGGTCGGCGGCGCGGGCCTCGTGACCGGCTGCCTCGTGGCCCTCGCCGAGCTGGGCCTGGACGGTGATCGCCCACATCTCGGCCCCGGGCACGCCGGCCGTCGCCGCGGTCGACTCCGCCGTGCGGGCCACCTCGAGGGCGCGGGCGTCGCCCGATCGGGCCAGCGCGGTGGCCAGCCAGGCCCGGCACCAGGCCTCGACGGCGCCGGCGTCGAGCCGGTGCAGCCGGTCGCACAGGTCGACGAGGTCATCCACCGGGCTGCCGCCCGTGACCAGCGAACCGAGCACCGCGAAGAAGCGGGCCGCCACGCTGCCCCACGGGTCGCCCTGGGCGTCCCGCTCGGCCGCCACCTCGACCGCCCGGGCCCGGCCCTCACCCCCGCCGAGGCCGGCCGCGGCCGGGGCCACCGCCGAGAGCCACGGCATGTCGGCCAGCTCCACCACCTCGGCCAGGTCGTCGAGCTCGCCGGCCACCGGCCGGCCGGCCAGCGCGTTGACCGCCGTGAGCGTCACGCGGGCGGCCGCCGCCGCCGGCAGCGCGACGTCGGGGTCGTCGGCCAGCGCGACCAGGCGCTGCCCCGACTCGCCGAGCCGCCCGCCGAGGGCCAGGGCCACGGCCTCGACGAGCGCCCCGCCCACCGGATCGGAGACCGGCTCGCGCCCCGGACCGGCGGCGGTGTCCGCCGTGCCGGCCGCGGCTTCGCCCACCGGTCCGGCCACGATGCTGCCGCCGGCGGCGAGGCGGGGCACCGCCCGGCGCTCGTCGACGGCCCGCAGGGGGCGGGAGCGGACCACGGCCCGGAGGCGACCCGCCCAGCCGGGCGGTACCGGGGCGCCGGGCTCCAGCCAGGCCGCGACCACCGCTCGCTCCCGGCGGCAGATGTCGCGGCGCGCGTCGCTCACCTGCAGCCGCTCGACCCGCTCGTAGAGGGCGAGGGCGGTGGCGAACCGCCCGGTCGCGACGGCCCGGCGGGCGGCGGCGATGGTGAGCCACGGGTCGTCCTCGGCCAGACCGGCCGGGAGAAGGTCGAGCCATGCCCCGCTGTCGTCGGCCAGCTCCGCGCCGCCGGTGGCGACGATGCGCTCGACCGCCGCCCAGTCGCCGCTCCAGCAGAAGGCCCGCAGGGCGTCGACCAGGCAGCCGGCGGCCTCCATCAGCCCGGCCGCCCGGCGCGACCACTCCTTGGCCTGCTCCTCGCCGTCCCGCTCGACCAGCCGTGTCTCCAGGTAGCCGCGGAACACCTCGTGGTAGCGGAACGCGGGCTCGTCCTCGTCGAGGCGGGTGACGAACACCTGCCGGTCCTCGAGCTCGGCCAGCAGCCGGCGGCTGTCGCCGACCTGGCGAAGCTCGTCGCACAGCGCGGGCGTCAGGCGGCCGAGCACGCTGGTGTCGACGAGGAAGGTGCGCTGTTCGGCGGGCAGCTCGTCGAGGACGTTGCCGCTCAGGTAGTCCCGGATGAGCTTCGAGCGGGCGGGCAGCGCGGCGACCGCGCGGCGGCGCTCGCTGGCGTGCTTGCCCCGCGTGGCGAGGTGGAACAGCTGGAGGCCCGCCGCCCACCCCTCCAGGCCGTGGGCGAGGCGGGCGAGGTCGCCCGGCGGCAGCGGCTCGCCGTAGACGTCGGCGAACAGCCGCTCGACCTCCCATGACCGGAAGCGCAGGTCGTCCGGCCCGACCTCGTAGAGGGCGCCCGACACCCGCAGCCGCGGCAGGTTCCACGCCGGTGGCTGCCGGCACGTGGCGGCGAAGGCCAACCAGGGCGGCGCCAGCTCGACGACGGTGCCGAGGGCCGCTTCGCCGGGGCTGCCGGCCACGGCGTGCAGGTCGTCGAGGGCGAGGACCACCTTGCCGGTGGCGAGGGCCCCGGCGGGTAAGGCGTCGAGCGCCTCGGCCGCCTCGTCGGCCGAGTGCCACCCGTCGACCCCGTCGAGGTGGGGCAGGACGGAGGCGAGGGCCTGCGCCAGGTGGGCGAGCATCGTGGTCTCGCGGCCGTCGCCGGCGTCGAGCTGGTACCACGCCGACGGGTCGGGAGCGGTGGTGACGAACTGGGCCAGGAGGGTCGTCTTGCCGCAGCCGGCCGGCCCGGTGACGAGCAGCAGCCGGTGGTCGATGGCGCCGGCCAGCGACCGGAGGAGCCGCTCGCGGGGCAGAGCACGCACCCGGGGTGGGCGCATGCGCGCCCGTGGTGCTGGTCGCCGCCGGTCGTCACTGCCGGGGGTGGCTGATGCCGGTGGAGCCAAACCGCCTCCTCGCCTGGGGCCGCCGCACTCGCCACGCCGACCTCGCCTCGACCCCGCGAACACACAAGGCCGTCGCACCCCGCTGCGAGACTAGCCCGCCCCTGAGTGTCGTGGCCCGCGCGTCCGGGCCTTTTCCCGGGTGATCCGCTCCCGGTCGGCCGCCGGGTGCGCCGGCCGCGGGAGCGGACGCGTCGTGCCGCATCATCCCCGCCCGGCGGGGAAGCAGGCGGGCATGACCGCCGTTGGAGGTGACCGTATGACAGACGCCGCACCCACCGACGACATCGACCTCTACTTCTACTTCGACCCGGCCTGCCCGTGGACGTGGCTCACGTCCCGCTGGCTGGTCGACGCCGCCCCCCGGCGCGGCAAGGCGGTGACCTGGCGCTCGCTGAGCCTGTTCGTGCTCAACGAGGGCGACATCCCCGAGCAGTACCGCCTGCGGGTGACCGCCGGCCGTGACGCCCACCGGCTCTTCGCCGCCCTGGACGAGGCCGGCCGCAACGACCTCATCGGTGCCGTCTACGCCGCCATCGGCGCCCGGGTCCACGACGGGGGCGAGGAGCTGACGGCGGCTGTGGTGCGCGAGGCGGCGGCAGCCGCCGGGGCGGGCGCCTGGCTGGACGCGGCGGACGATCCGGCCTGGGACGCGGCGGTGGAGCTGTCGACCAAGCGGGCGGTCGAGCTGGCCGGGCCCGATGTCGGTTCGCCGGTGCTGGCCCACGGCACGCCGCGTGTCGGCATGTTCGGGCCGATCGTCAGCCCCGGCCCCCGCGGTGAGGCGGGCGCCCGGCTGCTCGACCTGGCGCTGGAGGCTGCGGAGGTCGCGGGGTTCTTCGAGCTCAAGCGGGGCCGCTCCGGCGGCCCCGCGCTCCCCGCCCCGCCGCCGGCGCCCTGAGCTCCCGGCGCTCGACCCGAACTGGCGACGCCGCGCGGTGAGCGCGCGGGATCGCCGCCGGAACGGCGGACGGCGCCCGTCCCTGCCCCGTCAGGGTTGGGGTGGGCGGTGGAGGCGCACGACGCCCTCGTCGACCGCGGCGCGCGCCACCGCCTCGGCCACGAGCGGGGCCACGCGCACGTCGAACACCGAGGGCACGATGTGGTCCGCGCGCAGCTCGTCGTCCGACACGCAGGCCGCGATGGCCTTGGCGGCGGCCAGCTTCATGCCCTCGGTGATCGAGGTGGCGGCCACGTCGAGGGCACCCCGGAAGATGCCGGGGAACGCCAGCACGTTGTTGATCTGGTTCGGGTAGTCGCTGCGCCCGGTGGCGATCACCTTGGCGAGGCCGTCGGCCTCCTCGGGCGTGATCTCCGGATCGGGGTTGGCCAGCGCGAACACGATCGGGTCGGGCGCCATCGTCCGCAGCTCGGCCGCGGTGATGAGCCCCGGGCCGGACACCCCGATGAACACGTCGGCCCCCGGCATCACCTCGGACAGCGTGCCCTCGCGCCGGGTCGGGTTCGTGTGCTCGGCGAACCAGAGCTTGGCCACGTTGAGGTCGTCGCGGCCCTCCCAGATCGCCCCCTTGCGGTCGACGCCGACGATCTCGGCCACGCCGGCCTCGAGCAGGATCTTGCTGATGGCGACCCCGGCGGCGCCGACGCCGGCGATGACGACCCGCAGGTCCTGCATCTTCTTGTCGACGATCTTCAGCGCGTTCTCGAGCGCCGCCAGGGCGACGACGGCCGTGCCGTGCTGGTCGTCGTGGAAGACCGGGATGTCGAGCAGCTCCTTCAGACGCTCCTCGACCTCGAAGCACTCGGGGGCGGCGATGTCCTCCAGGTTGATGCCGCCGAACACCGGGGCGATGCGCTGCACGGTCTCGATGATCTCGTCGGCGCTGGTGACGTCGAGGCAGATGGGGAAGCCGTCGACGCCGCCGAACTCCTTGAACAGGAGCGCCTTGCCCTCCATGACCGGCATGGCGGCCTCGGGACCGATGTCACCGAGGC
>DASSGC010000382.1:0-2609 GCA_035693765.1 Acidimicrobiales bacterium | reverse complement strand
ACCCGCTCACCGGGGTCGCCCGCGCGGTCGGGTTCATCGAGGCGGTGGGCCGCGAGCACGACATCGACTTCCCCGTGCAGATGACGGTGGCGACGACGGACGGCGAGACCACCTGGGCCTTCCGCTACTCCAGCGAGGGCCGGTCCCGCTCGCTGTTCCAGAGCACCGACATCTCGACGCTGCGCCACCAGTACCCCGACAACCCGCTGCTCCACGACCTGGGCGACGACACCCGCCTCGTGGTCTCGGAACCGCTCGGCGACCTGCGCGGCGCGTGGCGCGAGGTCCCGGAGGCCTCGTCGGTCACGGTGCACGGTGCCGAGGACGAGGTGCGGCCCTTCGCACCGATCACGCCCTGACGCGACACAGGCGAGAGGCCCGACCGGCGTGCCGGTCGGGCCACTCGCACGTGGTAGCGGGGGCAGGATTTGAACCTGCGACCTCCGGGTTATGAGCCCGGCGAGCTACCGAGCTGCTCCACCCCGCGTCGAGTGAGTCACGGCCCTTGCGAACCGTGCTCGGTATGACCCGAGCGTACGCGACGAGGGCGGCCCCGACCAAATCGGCCGGGACCGCCCCCGCTCGTGCAGGGTCAGCCCGACGGCGACGGGCTCGGCGAAGGTGACGGCGTGACGGCGGTGAGCTGCGGGGCGATGGCGTTGGCCCGCTTGATCGCCGCGTCGAGGCGCTTCTGCGCCAGGTCGTAGGCCGTGAAGTCGCCGGTCTTGAGCGCCTCCTGGCCGGCTGCGTACGCGGCCTGGATCTCCTCGAGGGCGTCGGCGAGCTGGGCGGCCGCGGAGCCTGCCGGCGTCGTCGGCTGGCCCGGGTCGGTGGGCTCCTCGGGCTCGCCGTCGCCCTCCTCGGCCGCGCCGAACAGCCCGCTCACGGCCTGCTCGAGGGTGTCGCCCCACGCGACCGTCGTGCCGTAGACGGCGACGTTGATCTTGTTCTGCGGGAACGACCCCGAGGCCGAGGCGGCCTGGACGTAGATCGGCTGGACGTAGAACATCCGGCCCTCGAGCGGGAAGGTCAGCAGGTTGCCGAAGGTCAGCTGCTTGCCCGACTGCGAGTTGTTGGTGATGTACTGCGCCAGCGACAGCTGCTCCGCGGGGTTCTGCGAGCGCACCGGGGAGTTCTGGATCTGGTTGAGCACCTGGGCCGGGCCGGCCGGGGTGGACCCGCCGAACTCCAGCAGCCGCAGCGAGCCGTAGTCCTCGGCGGGCTTGCCCGCCTCGCGACCGGCATCCGCGTCGACCGCGAGGAGGCCACGGAGGATCTCGCGACCGGCCTCGGTGTTGCTGGCCGGCACGAACGGGCTCGTGATCGAGAACACGGCCTCGTCCTCGCCCGGCATCGCGATCGACTGGAAGACCACCGGCTGGTCCTGCGCCGGCTGGCTCGGGTCGCGCGGCACGCGCCACCGGTCGGAGCCGGAGTAGAAGTCGCCCGGGTTGGTCACGTGGTACTCGGTGAGCAGCTCGCGCTGCACCTTGAGCAGGTCCTGGGGGTAGCGGATGTGCGACATGAGGTCGCCCGAGATCTCCGACAGCGGGCGCACCGAGCCGGGGAAGGCCTTGCTCCACGCCTTGAGCATGGGGTCCTTGGTGTCCCAGCCGTAGAGCGTGACACTGCCGTCGCTGGCGTCGACGGTCGCCTTGACCGCGTTGCGGACGTAGTTGACCTGGCCCGCCCCGACCGTGACGACGTTGGAGCGCTGGGCCACGGAGTCGGACGTCGCCTCGGCGAGCTCGATGAGACGGCTGTTGGGGTAGTTCGCCGAGGTCGTGAAGCCGTCGACGATCCACTGGACCCGGCCCTCGACGACGGCCGGGTAGACGTTGCCGTCGAGGCGCAGCCAGGGGGCGACGCGCTCGACGCGCTCGGTGGGCGTGCGGTGGTCGAGGATCTTGGACGAGCCGTTCACGGCGTCCGAGAGGATGAAGTTGGCTTCCCGGTACTTGATCGCGTAGGCGAGCCGACGCAGCGTGGAGCCGATCTCGACGCCGCCGGAACCGGCATACGTGTTGTTGACCGAGACCTCGCCCTCGCCACCCGCCGGGAAGTCGAACTCGCGGGGCTGGGCGCCGCTCTCGGCACCGACCACGGAGTACGTCGGGGAGAGCTCGCCGAAGTAGATGCGCGGCTCGTACTCGCCGAGGGACGAGCGCCCGCCGCCCTCGAAGAAGACCGGGTCTCCCTCGGGCGAGCGCTGGTTGCCGTAGGCGGCGTAGAAGCCGTACCCGTGCGTGTAGACCGTGTGGTCGTTGAGCCAGTTGCGCTGGCTGTCGGGCAGGCCGCCGAGGTTGATCTCGCGCACCGCGACGACCGCGTCGCGGGTCTGGTCGCCGATCGTGTAGCGGTCGACGTCGAGGGTGTCGGGGAACGCGTAGTAGTCGCGCTGACCCTCGAGCTGGCGGAAGGTCGGGGCGACGACGTTGGGGTCGATGATGCGGATGCCGGGGATGTCGTTGGCCGCGGCTCGCAACACGTCCCGGTTCTCCGCCTCGGCCGCCGCAGGGTTCGGGATCCGCTTCACCCGGTCCAGCCCGAACGCCGTGCGGGTCGCGGTGATGTTGCGTTGGATGTACGGCGCCTCGAGCGACTTCTCC
>DASSGC010000381.1:0-12310 GCA_035693765.1 Acidimicrobiales bacterium | reverse complement strand
GTACTGTCGACCCATGCTGGCCGATCACGTCGAGGCGCCCGGGATCGTCGACACGATGGTCGGGTTCCCGACCGATCCCGACCAGCTCTACGCGGCGATGCGGCGCCAACTGCTGCGCGATCGGGAATCGCAGGAGTCGTTCGCGATGCCGGCCGAGTACATGTTCCGCGACGTCCCCGAGCTCCACGGCAGCGGCGACCCGGTGGCGGTGACGCCGGCGATCATCGACTACGCCAACACCCGTGGCGCCGACCGCGTCCTCTACGGCGGGTACTTCCCGATGGGCCTCACCCGGGACCGGATCATGGGCGAGCTCGCCGACGTGCCGCTGAAGGACGAGGTCCGTCCGAAGTTCCTCCGTGACAACGCACGGCCCGTGCTGGGCCTGGACGCCGTCGCGCCGTGAAGGTCACCGTCCACGAGCCGCTCGCCTTCGCGGTGCTGGCCGCCGGCCTCGGGTTCCCCGAGGGGCCGGTGGTGCGCGACGACGGCTCGGTGCTCGTCGTCGACATCGCCGGCGGCCGGGTGCTGCGGGTCGCCGGCGGCGAGGTCTCGATCGTGGCGACGCCCGGCGGCGGCCCGAACGGCATGGCCCTGGGCCCCGACGGGCTCGCCTACGTGGCCAACAACGGCGGCTTCCTGTGGACCGACGTCGGCGGCGGCATCCGCATCCCGATCGACCGGGCCACGCACACGAACGAGCCGCCCGGGTTCGCGGGCGGCTGGATCGAGCGCGTCGACCTCGGTTCGGGCGAGGTCACCGTGCTGCACGACTCGTGCGGCGGGCGCCGGTTCCGGGGACCGAACGACCTGGTGTTCGACGAGGCCGGCGGGCTGTGGTTCACCGACCACGGCAAGGGCCGCCACGCCAGCGTCGACCGCGGTGGGCTCTACTACCTGCCGCCCGGCGGGAGCGAGGTGCGCGAGGTCGCCTTCCCGCTGCTCGGCCCGAACGGCGTCGGGCTGTCCCCGGACGGCCGCCGCGTGTACGTCGCCGAGACCCACACGGGCCGGCTGTGGGCGTGGGACCTCGGCGGCCCCGGCGAGGTGCGGCCCGCCGAGGGCTCGCTCGCGGTCCGCCACGGTGGCACCTGCGTCGCCGCCACGCCGTACTCGTTCGACTCGCTCGCCGTCGAGGAGGACGGCCGGATCGCCGTCGGCGCGATCGGCGACGGCGTCGTCGTCGTCACGCCCGACGGCGGCGAGGCCGACGTCCACCCCGTCCCCGGTGACGTGACGACGAACATCGCCTTCGGCGGCGCAGACCGGCGGCGGGCGGTGATCACGCTCTCGCGCTCGGGCCGGCTGGTCGAGGCCACCTGGCCGCGCCCCGGCCTCGCCCTGCACTGACGCCGGTCACCGGGGCGGCGGCCGGCGGACGGGGCCGGCGGGCGGGGGCCGGCTCGGGCCCCGGAACGTGCTCGCCGCCGGGCGCAGCCGCGCCGTCAGCCCGGCGCGACCGCGCGACGGTCCGACGGAACTGACGTCGACATCGAAGAAGGCTAGCGTGCGGCCATGGTCGAGGTCGCCTTCGCTCCCGACGTCTTCACCTGGCCGGCGGACGAGCCGCAGCTCATCGGCGGGCGCTGCCGCACGTGCTCGGCGGTGACCTTCCCCGCCCCGCCGTCGTGCGCCCGCTGCGGTTCGGTCGACGTCGAGCAGCACCTGCTGCCGAGGCGCGGGACGCTCTGGACGTTCACCACCCAGGAGTTCCTGCCCAAGGAGCCCTACGCCGGGGGCGAGACGGCCGAGACGTTCACGCCCTACGGCATCGGCCTCGTCCAGCTCGGCGACGAGGTGCGGGTCGAGGGCCGCCTCACCGAGAGCGACCCGGCCAAGCTCGCCTTCGGCATGGAGGTCGAGCTGGTGGTCGTCCCGTTCCGGACCGACCCCGACGGCACCGAGGTGCTCACGTACGCGTTCGCGCCCGTCGGGGCGGAGGAGGGCTGAGGTGGAGGACGTCGCCGTCATCGGGGTGGGGCTGCACCCGTTCGGCCGGTTCGGCTCGAAGTCGGCCATCGACATGGGCGCCGAGGCCATCCGCGCCGCGCTCGCCGACGCGGGCGTCGCGTGGACGGACGTCCAGTTCGCGTTCGGCGGCAGCTTCGAGGTCGACAACCCCGATGCCGTCACGGGCCGGCTGGGCCTCACGGGCATCCCGTTCATGGACGTCTACAACGGCTGCGCCACCGCCGCCTCCGCGCTGGGGCTCACCGCCGACGCCATCCGGTCGGGCCAGTACGACATCGGTGTCGCCGTCGGCATGGACAAGCACGAGCCCGGGGCGTTCACCTCGGACCCGGTCGACTACGGCGCGCCGCCGTGGTACGGCGAGATCGGGCACTTCCTCACCACGAAGTTCTTCGCCATGAAGATCAACCGCTACATGCACGACCACGGGATCTCGCACGAGACCCTGGCGAGGGTGGCGGCGAAGAACTACCGCAACGGCGCCCTGAACCCCAACGCCTTCCGGCGCAAGCCGATCGCCGAGGGCGACATCCTCGGCTCGCGGATGCTGAACTTCCCGCTGACGCAGTACATGTTCTGCTCGCCCGACGAGGGAGCGGCCGCCGTGGTGCTGTGCCGGGCCGACCTGGCGAAGCGGTACACCTCGACGCCGATCTACCTGCGGGCGACGGCCTTGCGGACCCGGCGCTACGGCGCGTTCGAGGTGCACGCGTCGTGGGCCGCCGTCGAGCAGGACGCCGCCCCCACCGTCTACGCCTCCCGGGCGGCGTACGAGCAGGCGGGGATCGGCCCGCGGGACGTCGACGTCATCCAGCTACAGGACACCGACGCCGGCGCCGAGGTGATCCACATGGCCGAGAACGGCTTCTGCGCCGACGGCGAGCAGGAGAAGCTCATCGCCGACGGCGCCACCGAGATCGCCGGATCGATGCCCGTGAACACCGACGGCGGCCTCATCGCCAACGGCGAGCCGATCGGCGCCTCGGGGCTGCGGCAGGTCCACGAGATCGTGCTGCAGCTGCGGGGTGCGGCCGGCGAGCGGCAGGTGCCCGGCACGCCGCGCGTGGGCTACGCCCAGCTCTACGGCGCACCGGGCACGGCCGGCGTGTCGATCCTGACCACCTGACCCGTACCTTCTCGACGTCGACGTCGAGATCGACATCGACTACCGTCTCGCCGCGTGGGGGACGAAGCGCAGGAGATCGCGATCATCACCGGGGGCGCGTCGGGGTTCGGCCTGGCGGTCGCCGGGGAGTGCGCCCGCCGCGGCATGGGCGTGTTCCTGCTCGACGTCGACGGCGCCCGGGTGGGGGAGGAGGCGGCCGCGCTCGCAGCGGCGCACGGGGTGCCCGTGCACGGCCGCCGGGTCGACGTCGCCTCGGCCGCCGAGGTCGATGCCGCCGCCGTCGAGGCGGCCGACCGGTTCGGCCGGTGCGACCTGCTCTGGGTCAACGTCGGTGTCCAGCACTTCGGCGCCGTCGAGACGATCTCCGACGACGTGTGGCGCTGGGTGCTCGACGTCAACGTCGTCGGTGCGGCCCGCACGGTGCGGGCCCACCTGCCCCTGCTCCGCACGGCGGGCAGCGCTCGCCTCGCCTTCACGGCGTCGGCCAACGCCCTGGCGCCGGCGGCGCGGCTCGGTGCCTACCAGGCGAGCAAGTACGCGCTGGTCGGCCTGGCCGAGACGCTGCGCATCGAGCTCGCCGGGGAGCCGATCGCGATCTCGGTCGTGTACCCGTCCGGGATGCTCACCCGCCACCTCGAGAGCAGCGCGGCGGCCCGGCCGACGGCGCTCGGTCCCGGCGGCGTGGCCGACGAGGACCTGGCCGCGATGATGGCCAGCCGGCCGATGACAGAGGCCGACCTCACCACGGCCGACATCGCCGCCGAGCGGGCCGTCGCCGGCGTCCTCGCCGGGGAACCGCACGTCATCACCCACGGCGACCTCGCCGGACCCGTCGCTGACCACCACGCGGCGATCCGGCGGGCGCTGGCACGGCTCGACGGCCGAGGAGGACCGGTGGACGACATCGAGGCGATCAAGCGGCTGAAGGCCCGCTACTTCCGGCTCCTGGACACCAAGGACTGGGCGGGGTTCCGGCAGCTCTTCACCGACGACGTCCGCGTCGACGTGAGCGGCGAGGGCGGTGGCGTCTACGAGGGGGTCGAGGCCTTCATGGCGATGCTCGAGCCGGCCCTGCGCGACGCGGTCACCGTGCACCACGGCCACACCCCGGAGATCGAGCTGACGTCGCCGACCACGGCGACGGGGATCTGGGCGATGGAGGACCACCTCCGGTTCCCGCCGGGCGGGCCGATCGGCGAGCTCCACGGCTACGGCCACTACCACGAGGACTACGTCAAGCTCGACGACGGGTGGCGCATCGCTGCCACGACGCTGATCCGGCTCCGCATGGACATGGCGTGACGGCGACCGGCGTCATCCGCCCGGCACCGGTGTAGTGCCCCGCCCCCAGATGTCCGGGCCCGGGGTCGTCCTCGGCACGCGCGTGGGCCCGTTCGCCGGCTGCCTCGACGCCGACCTCGTGCGGCGCTGGGCGGCGGCCACGGCGGACCCGTGCACCCGGGCGCAGGCCGGCGAGGCGGTCCCCGCCGTCGCCGTCGTCACCCAGATCTGGGACGCCCAGAACGCGGCCCGTGCCGCGCTGGTGCCCCAGGAGCTGCAGGCCGCCGCCGCGAGCGGGGTGCACGGCGAGCACGATGTCGTCCTGCACCGCCCGATCGTCCCCGGCGAGGCGCTGCGCACATGGGTCGAGGGCCACGGGTCCCGGCCGGCGGGCCGCAACGCGGTCGTGACCCTGCGCTACGTCACCGTCGACGCCGGCGACGAGGTCGTGGCCGAGCAGTGGTGGTCGACGGTGTACCTCGGCACCACCTGCGACCCCGCCGGCGAGCCGGCCCCCGACCACGCCTTCCCCGAGGACGCCCGGGCGCGGCCGGCCGGCGCGTACGGCGTGGCGGTCGACGCCGGCATGGCCCGCCGGTATGCCGAGGTGTCCGGTGACTGGTCGCCGCACCACTTCGAGGTCGCGGCCGCCCGGCGCAGCGGCTCGGACCGGCCGTTCCTCCACGGCCTGTGCACGATGGCGCTGTGCGCCCAGGGCGTCGTCGAGCTCGTCGCCGGCGGCGATCCCGAGCGGGTCCGCCGCGTCGCCGTCCGCTTCGCCACGCCGATGCCCGTGGGCGAGCGGCTGGAGCTGCGCCTGTACGACGCCGGGCCGCGGGGCTACGCGTTCGAGGCGGTGTGCGGCAGCGCCACGGTCGTCTCCCACGGCCGGGCCGAGCTGCGGTAGGAGACGCGCGGGCGGGTCGGGTCGCGGCCGGTGCCGTGCCGCCGCGCCGGTCGGCTCGGCCGGTGGGGGATCAGCCGAGCGCGGGGACGACCGCCCGGGCGAACAGCCGGATCGTCTCCGGCGTGCCGAAGTCGTGGAACTGGCACACGAACAGCTCGGCACCGGCCGCACGCTCGCGCCGGAGCACGTCGGCGACCTCGTCGGGCGTGCCGGCGACCACGCCGCCCCAGGCGCCGAACCGGCGGTGCGTGAGCTCGACGACCTCGTCGCGCTCGCCCGGCGTCGCCGCCAGCCCGATCGGGTGCTGCACCGACACGCGGGCGTCGCCCGTGGCCGGCCGCAGCTCGCCGAGGCGCTCCACGGCCGTCGAGGGGCAGTTCCACCAGTCGGCGTAGCGGGCCACGAGCGGGAGGGTCAGCCGGGCGCCCGACCCGCCGATGTGCACCGGCACCCGGCCGTGCACGGGCCGGGGGCGGCAGACGGCGCCGCGCAGCGTCCAGTGCTCGCCGTCGAAGTCGACCGGCTCGCCGGTCCAGAGCAGCCGCATGATCTCGAGCTGCTCGGCGAGCCGGCGGGACCGCACCGCCGGTGGTGCCGTCGTGAACCCGTAGTCGGCGAGCTCGGCGGCCACTGACCCCCACCCGAGGCCGAGCTCGAGACGGCCCCCCGACACCACGTCGAGGCTGGCGGCCTGCTTGGCGAGCAGCGCCGGGTGCCGGAACTCCGAGCACAGCACGAGGTGCCCGACGTGGATCGCCTCGGTGCGCAGGGCGACCGCCGTCGCCACGGTCCAGGCGTCGAGCATGTCGAGGCCGCGGGCCGCCGGCGGCGCCAGGTGGTCCATGAACCAGACCGAGTGGAACCCGGCCTCCTCGGCGGCGTGCACGCGCGCCTCGATCGTCGCCAGGTCCATGCGGACCTGGGGCAGGTACAGCCCGGCGAGTGCGGTCAACGGCCCGCCGCCCGGGCGCGGGCGCCGGCCGTCACGCGCCGACCGGGAGGTCGGCGGGGACGCCCATGAGACGGGCGAGGTTGCCGCCCATGATCTTGCGGACCAGTTCCTCGGGCGCTCCCTCCAGCTCGGCGAGGTAGCTGCGGGGCTCGGCGAGGCCCTCGGGGTGCGGGTAGTCGGAGCCGTAGAGGACACGGTCCTCGCCGAGGAGGCCGGCGAGGGCGACCAGGTCCTCCTCCCAGAACGGGCTGATGTGGACGTTCCGCCTGATCGCCTCGACCGGGTGCTCCTGGAAGTCCTGCGGCATCTTCTTGTACACGCCCTGGAGGGCCTTGAACAGCGGCTCCAGCCAGCCGCTGCCGTTCTCGACGATGGCGATCTTGAGCTGCGGGAACCGCGACAGGGCACCGTGGCAGGCGAGCGACGCGACGCAGTCCTCGACCGGGCGCCAGCTGTGCAGGTTGCGGAAGGCGTTGCCCTTGAACGGCAGCATCTCCGAGTCGCTGCCGAGCCATTCGTTGGTGTAGCGGTCCTGGCCGCTGTCGGAGGAGTGCAGCGCGACCAGGACGTCGTGCTCGACCACCCTGGCCCAGAAGGGGTCGAACTCCGGCAGGGCGAACGAGCGCGAGGACTTGTACCCGGGGACGGGGGCGGGCCGGACCAGGATCGCCCGGGCGCCGCGCTCGACCACCCAGTCGAGCTCTTCGATGGCCTTCTCGACGATGGGCAGGGTGACGACGGGCGTCGTGAAGATCCGCGCCGCGTAGTCGAACTGCCAGGTCTCGTACAGCCACTCGTTCAGCGCGTGGATCACGGCGTGGGTCGCCTCGATGTCGTCCCGCAGCCGCTCCTCGACCAGGCTGGCCAGCGTCGGGAACATGAGGGTCCGCTCGATGCCCTGCTCGTCCATGAGCTCGAGGCGTGGGGCCGGCTCGCGGAAGGCGGGCAGGGCGCGGATCGGCCGGCCGAAGAGCTCCCGCGGGCTCTTGCCCTCGGGGTTCCCGTGCCGGAAGTAGTCCGTCCACGCGCCGGGCGCGGCGACGTACTCGAAGGTGGGGTTCGGGATGTACTCGCTGAGCCGGTCGCGGACCACGATCTTCTTGCGACCCTCGAGCTCGACGTACTTGATGACACCCTTGTAGCGGTCCGGGAGGAACTTCGTGAGGGCGTCCCCGGTCTCGTACAGGTGGTTGTCGGCGTCGAAGATGGGCACGTGCATCCGTCGGCCCCTTTCCCGTCATGCGGTCGGCTCGGTGCGCCGAACGTAGGCGGTTTTGACGTCGGTATCAATATTGTGCCTGGCAGTGCGGCGCCCGAGTGTTATCGTCGACGTCGAATTCGAAACTGCTGTCGTGGGGGATCGATGACCGACGTCCTGCAAGGTGTGCGAATCCTCGAGGTGGCCGAGCACACCTTCGTGCCGGCCGCCTCGGCGTTGCTCTCGGACCTCGGCGCCGACGTCATCAAGATCGAGCACGTCGAGCGGGGCGACGCCATGCGAGGCCTGGAGTCGACCGGCATGGCGGCGATCGGCGGCGGCGTCCACGCCCTGCTCGAACACTCGAACCGGGGCAAGCGCAGCATCGGGCTGGACCTCACCTCGCCCGCCGGCCTCGACCTGCTCTACAAGATCGCGGCGACGGCCGACGTCTTCCTCACGAACAAGCTCCCCGGCGTCCGCGCCAAGCTCGGGATCGGCCTCGACGAGATCCGGGCGGCCAACCCCGAGATCATCTACGTGCGGGGGACGGGCCAGGGCGAGCGGGGCCCCGACGCCGACAAGGGCTCCTACGACTCGCTCGCCTTCTGGGCCAGGGCGGGCGTGGCCGTCGGCACGACGCGGCCGGAGTACGGCGGCCTGAACCCGCCGCCGCCCGGTCCCGGCTTCGGCGACTCGCTCGGGGGCATGACGCTCGCCGGCGGGATCATGGGCTCGCTGTTCCACCGGGAGCGGACCGGCGAGCCGACCGTCCTCGACGTGTCGCTGCTGGGCACGGGACTGTGGGCCATGGGCCAGGCGATGGCCCTGTCGCTGCTGCTCGGACAGCCGTGGACGGTCGCGCCCCGGGAGGACCTGTCGAAGAACCCGCTCGTGGCCACCTACCAGTCGAAGGACGGCCGGGGCGTCGCCCTCACCTGCCTCCAGGCCGGGAAGTACTGGGTGCCGCTGTGCGAGGTCCTCGGCCGGCCGGAGCTGGCGACCGACCCCCGCTTCGCCGACCACCGATCGCTGCTCGCCAACCACGGCGAGGCCGCCGCCGCCCTCGCCGAGGCGTTCGCCGGTGCGACGGTCGAGGAGTGGCGCCGGCGGCTCGAGCCCTTCTCCGGCCAGTGGGCGATCGTGCAGCACACCCTCGAGGCGGCCGCCGACCCCCAGACCGTGGCCAACGGCTACCTCCAGGAGTGCGAGACGGCCGGGGGCGTGCCCTTCCGGCTCGTGGCGCCGCCCGTCCAGTACGACGGGCAACCGGCCAAGCCCCGCCGCGCCCCCGAGTTCAACGAGCACGGCGACGAGATCCTCGGCGAGCTCGGCCTCGACATGGACGCCATCGTCGACCTGCGCCTGCGCGGCGTCGTCGCCTGATCCCCACCGACAAGGAGCACCAACGTGAGCATCTTCGACGCCTTCCGCTACGACGGGAAGCGGGCCCTCGTCGTCGGCGGCGCCACCGGCATGGGCGCGGCCGCCGCCCGGCTGGTACAGGACGCCGGGGCCGAGGTCGTGGTCATGGACTTCGCCGAGGTCGCCCTCCCCGGGGCCAAGCCCGTCCACGTGAACCTCGCCGAGCGCGAGTCGATCGACGCCGCCGTCGACGCCTGCGGGGGCACGATCGACGCGCTCTTCTCGTGCGCCGGCGTCGCCGACGGCACCCCGGGCATCGAGCGCATCAACTTCATCGGCCACCGGTACCTGATCGACCGGCTGATCGAGCGCGACATGCTGCCCCGGGGGAGCGCCATCGGCATGATCTCGTCGGCCGCCGGCCTCGGCTGGGAGCCCAACCTCGACCAGCTCAACGAGCTCCTCGACACGACGGACTGGGACGCCGCCGTCCGGTGGGTCGGCGACCACGGCAAGGCCGACTACATGTCGATGAAGCAGGCGATGTGCGCCTACGTGGCCCGCCAGGCCTACCCGCTGTTCAAGCGGGGGATCAGGATCAACGCCATCTGCCCCGGTCCGACCGACACGCCGCTGGCGCAGGCCAACAAGGAGACGTGGCTCGGCTTCGCCGCCGACTACCGCGCCGACGTCGGCTCGCAGCCGTCGACGCCGCTCGAGCAGGCCTACGCACTCGTCTTCCTCTGCAGCGCCGCCGCCGCCGCCATCAACGGCCAGACCGTCGTCTCCGACCAGGGCTACCTGAGCGCGGGGCTGACCGGCGCCTTCCCCGACGCCGCCCCCGTCGCCCAGTTCCTCTACGGCCGGGTCGGGTGAGCGCCATGCGGGTCGTGGTCGTGGGTGCCTCGACCGGGCTCGGCCGGTGCCTCGGCATCGGCCTCGCCCAGCGGGGCGCCGAGGTCGCGCTGCTGTCGCGGCGCGAGGGGCTCATCGCCGATGCCGCCAAGGAGGCGGGGCCCGGGACGCTCGCCATCCGCTGCGACGCCACCGATGACGACTCGTGCCGCAGCGGCATCGCCCGGGCGGCCGAGGGGCTCGGCGGCATCGATGCGGTCGTCTACTCGGCCGGCATCGGCGCGCTCCGCCGCATCGAGGAGCTCGACGGCGACACGTGGCACCAGGTGTTCGACACGAACGTGGTCGGCGCCTGGCGGGTCACGGCCGCCGCCCTGCCCCACCTGACCGCGTCGGGCGGCATGATCGCCTACCTGACGTCGGTGAGCGCGTCGCTCACGTCGCCGTGGCCCGGGCTGGCGTCCTACACGGTGACGAAGGCCGCCCTCGACAAGCTGGTCGAGGCGTGGCGCGCGGAGCATCCCGAGGTCGGCTTCACCCGGCTCATCGTGGGCGAGTGCGGCGGTGGCCCGGGGGAGGGGGTGTCGCAGTTCACCGCGAACTGGGACCGCGACCTCGCCATGGAGCTGTACCCGACGTGGATGGCCCGGGGGCTGCTCACCGAGAAGCTCATGGACGTCGAGCACTTCGTCGACGGCGTCGCCGCCGTGCTGGGGTGCGGGTCGACGACGTGCATCCCGACGGTGGCGCTCACGCCCCGGCGGCCGATCTGATCGCCGGCCGGGCCGAAGCACCGACGAGGAAGGTCGCGACGATGACGACGACGAGCCAGCCCGACATCTACTACGACCCCTTCGACACCGAGATCGACAAGGACCCGCACCCGGTCTGGCGGCGCATGCGCGAGGAAGCGCCCCTCTGGTTCAACGAGCGGCACGACTTCTTCGCCCTGAGCCGCTTCGACGACGTCGAGAAGGGCCTCGTCGACTGGGACACCTACCGGTCCGGCAAGGGGTCGACGCTCGAGATCATCAAGGCGGGCGCCGAGCTGCCGCCGGGGATCATCCTCATGGAGGACCCCCCGATCCACGACGTCCACCGCGGCCTGCTGTCGCGGGTGTTCACGCCGAGGAAGATGCAGGCCCTCGAGCCCAAGGTGCGGGAGCTCTGCGCCCACAGCCTCGACCCGCTCGTCGGCACCGGGCGCTTCGACTTCATCGCCGACCTGGGCGCCCAGATGCCGATGCGGACCATCGGCATGCTGCTCGGCATCCCCGAGCAGGACCAGGAGGCGATCCGCGACCGGCTCGACGCGAGCCTGCACATCGAGGAGGGCGAGGAGTACCTCCCGGCCGCCCCCGACTTCATGACGAGCAGCGGCGAGATCTTCGGCGAGTACATCGAGTGGCGGGCGAGCCACCCGTCCGACGACCTCATGACCGAGCTCCTCACCGCCGAGTTCGAGGACGAGACCGGCACGCGCCGGTGCCTCACGCGCGAGGAGGTCCTCACCTACGTCATGCTGCTGGCGGGCGCCGGCAACGAGACGAGCACCCGCCTCATCGGGTGGACCGGGAAGCTGCTCGGCCAGCACCCGGACCAGCGGCGCGAGATCGTCGAGGACCGCAGCCTCATCCCCGGCGCCATCGAGGAGGTGCTCCGCTACGAGGCACCGTCGCCGGTGCAGGCCCGCTGGGTCACCCGCGACGTCGAGTACTACGGGCGGGCGGTCCCCCGGGACAGCGTCATGCTGCTCCTCAACGGCTCGGCGAACCGCGACGATCGGCACTTCGCCGACGGCGACCGGTTCGACATCCACCGGAGGATCGACCACCACCTGAGCTTCGGCTACGGCATCCACTTCTGCCTCGGCGCCGCCCTCGCCCGCCTGGAGGGCCGGGTCGCCCTCGACGAGGTGCTCGACCGCTTCCCGGACTGGGAGGTCGACGAGGACGGTGCCGTGCAGGCCCACACCCCGACCGTCCGGGGCTGGGACAGTCTGCCCGTGGTCACGGGCTGACGAGTCGACGCGGAGCCGACAGCAGCTCGCCCCCGCCCGCGACGTACCGGGGCTCTACGGACCGCTGTTCTCGATGTGGTCGATGCGAAGCCGGCGGGGGCGGGGTGCGGCCGGTAGACACGCGAGCGCGGGGACCTCGCCCCCGAAGGTCGTGCCCGACGTCATCTCACGCGCGGGGGAGGCCGAGGAGCTGGCGGCCGATCAGGCCGCGCATGATCTCCGACGCGCCGCCGGAGATGGTCAGCGCCCGGCCCCAGAGGAAGTTGTGGTACCAGCGGTCGGCGACCTCGGCGCCGGCCTCGTCGATCGACGCCGCCGACGACAGCAGCCCCAGCGCCAGCTCGCACAGCGCGACGTTCATCTCGGTGTAGGCGAGCTTGGCCACCGGCCCATCGCTCGGGTGCTCGTCGTCGACCAGGATCCGCTCGACGGTGTCCCGCACGATCAGCTCCACCTCCAGGACCCGCACCCGCGCGTCGGCGAGCTGGGCCTGGACGTCCTCGTGGGCGACGGCGGGCGTGCCGTCGGGGAGGCGGGCGGCGCGGGCGAGGGCGACGAGGTCCTGGAACAGCCGCTCGAGCTGGACGGCGTTGGCCCCCACGAAGGCCCGCTCCGATGCCAGGCCCGAGGTGACG
>DASSGC010000380.1:0-7317 GCA_035693765.1 Acidimicrobiales bacterium | reverse complement strand
GGACGCGGCGAGGTCGACCGTGATCGTCGAGCACGCCCGGCTGGCCGACGCCGGCGAGGCCGACCGCACGAAGGTCTACTGGCGGGACCGCCTGGCCTCGCTCAAGGCGCAGCTCGAGGCGGGCGGGACCCATCCCTGATGAGGGTCGGGCCGCGGCCCGGCCCCGGCGCCACGAGCGCACGCCCCAGCCGCTCGCCGCCACGCACGCGGCGAGCGGCTGGTCGTGCGGCCGGTCGTCACCGTCAGCGCCGGCCTCGCACCGTGACCCGGCAGCGCCCGGTGTGTCGGTACGATGCGGTCCGGCGGTCTCCGGGAGACACAGCGGGCCGATGATCCACACCTTCGACGACCTCGAGCTGGACACGCGCGCGTTCGAGTTGCGCCGCAGTGCGACCGGCGAGGTGGTCGCCATGGAGCCCCAGGTGTTCGACGTCCTCCGGTTCCTCGTCGAGCACGCCGACCGGGTGGTCGGCAAGGAGGAGCTGCTCGACTCGGTGTGGGGCACCCGGTTCGTCACCGAGTCGGCCCTCACGTCCCGGATCAAGGACGCCCGGAAGGCCGTCGGCGACGACGGGCGCGCGCAACGGGTGATCCGCACCGTGCACGGGCGGGGCTACCGGTTCGTCGCCGCCCTCGCCGGGCGCGCGGACACGGGCGCGCCGGCGCCGGGCCGCACGGGTCCACCACCTGCCCCGGCCGGGCCGGGGCTGCTGGAACGCGACCACGAGCTCGCCACCCTGGCCGCCGCAGTCGAGGACGCACGTTGCCGTGCGTCGGGCACCGTCGTCCTCATCTCGGGGGAGGCCGGCCTCGGCAAGACGACGTTGGTCCGGGCCGTCTCCGCCATGGCCGCGGACCAGGGAGTCCGCGTGCTGTCCGGCGGCTGCGACGACCTGACCACGCCCAGGACGCTGGGCCCCCTCCGCGACCTCGCCCACGAGGTCGGCGGGCGGCTCGCCGAGGCGTTCGCCGGCGGTGCGGACCTGGAGGAGGTCTTCGCCGCCCTGCCCGAGGTGCTCGCGGAGACGCCGACGGTCGTCGTCATCGAGGACCTGCACTGGGCGGACGACGCGACGCTCGACGTGGTCCGCTTCCTCACCCGCCGGATCCCGGCCCTGCCGGCGGTGTTCATCACCACCTACCGCGAGGAGGAGGTGGGCGCCGGTCATCGGCTGCGCCGCGTCCTGGGCGGCCTGGCGGGAACGTCGGTGCGCCGCATGGCCCTCGCGCCCCTCTCGCTCGACGCGGTGACGACCCTGGCCGGAGGCCTCGGCGTGTCCGCGGCGGAGCTGCACGCCGTCACCCGCGGCAACCCCTTCTTCGTCAGCGAGGTCCTCGCCGCCCGGGAGCTGCGCGTCCCGCCCACGGTGCGTGACGCGGTGCTCGCCCGGGTCGACAGCCTGGGCCCCGCCGCCCGCCGGCTGCTGCAGGACGCCGCCGTCCTGCCCTCCCGAGCCGAACGCTGGCTCCTCGCCGAGCTGGTCCCGGACGCCCACCTCGCTTCGGCCGAGGCCGAGCAGGCCGGCGTGCTGAGCGGCGACCAGGGCCACGTGTGGTTCCGTCACGAGCTGGCCCGACAGGCCGTGGAGGAGTCGCTCACGGCGGCCACACGGGTCCGGGCGAACCAGCGGGTGCTCGATGTGCTCGCCAAGCACCGCGACATCGAGCCTGCCCGGCTCGTCCACCACGCGGAACGGGCGGGCGACGGCGCCGCCGTGATCGATCACGCCCCCGGTGCCGCCGCAGAGGCGATCCGCCTCGGCTCGTACTCGCAGGCCATCCACCACCTGGAGCTGCTCCTCGCCCACGCCGGCGAGCTCCCGGACCGGACCGTGGCCATCGCCACGAGCCAGCTCTCGTACGCCCTCTACATGGTCAACCGCTTCGCCGACTCCGCCCGGCACGGGTGGCGGGGCGTCGCGGCGGCCGAGGCGGCGGGCGATCCCGAGGTGCTGGCGGACGCCCTTCGCTGGCTGTCCCGGACGCTGTACTGGTCGGACGGTCCCCGTGCCGCCGCCGCGACGGTCGAGCGGGCGCTCCCCCTGGTGGAGCAGGTCGGTGACCCGGCCCGGCTCGCCACCGCGCACGCCGAGCTGGCCAGAGCGCACAGCGACCTGGTGACCGTCGGTCCCGTCGCCGAGCCCGACCCACGCGTCGTCGAGCACGCCGAGCGGTCCCTCGAGCTGGCCGAGGGGCTCGGCCACGCCCACCTGCGCTGCCACGCCCTCCAGTACCGGGGCACCGGCCGGCTCGCGCTCGGCGACGCCCGCGGGGTGGCGGACCTCGCCCTCGCCGTCGAGCTGGCCCACCTCGATCCCCGGGACGAGCTGCCCACGCGGGCATGCGTCAACGCGGCCGGCGGCAGCTTCCGCGCCGGCCGCCTCGACGACGCCGAGCGGTACGTGCTGCTCGGCCTGGAGCGCTCGACCGGGGGCGAGTTCACCGCCGGCGCCTACCGCCTGGAGCTCACCCTCCAGGGCGTACGCATCAGCCGGGGCGAGTGGGACGAGGCGGAGGCCGGGCTGCGGACGCTCGTCGACTGGCCCGGCGAGCCCGGCATCATGCGCCCGCTCGCTGCGTCCCTGCTGGTCCGGCTCCTGGCTCGGAGGGGGCGGCAGGCGGAGGCCGACGACCTGCTCCGGCGCACGGTCGACGGCACGTCGGGCTCGTCGGAGATCGCCGTCGTCGGGCCGGTCGCCATCGCCGCGGTCGAGGCGGCGTGGCTGGCCGGTGAGGGCGGCCGCATGCCCACCCTCGCCGGGCCCGCGCTGGCGCTGGCCACGGAGCTGGGCCACCGCACGACCCGGGCCGAGCTGGCCCGGCTGCTGCAGCACGCGAGCCACCCGGTCGACGTGCCGCCCGACCCGCCCGGCCCGTGGGCGCCGGGCCTCGCGGGCAGGTGGCGCGCCGCCGCCGACGCCTGGGGGGCGCTCGGCCACCGGTACGAGCGGGCCGTCGAGCTGGCGGTGGCGCCCGACGCCGGCGCCCGGTCGGAGGGGCGGGGCGACCTGGCGGCGCTCGGCGCCTACGGGACCCTGGGCGTCCTCGGCTGAGCACCGACCTGCCGGCGTGGGCGCGGTGCCGCCCGCCCCTGCGTGGCCGACGGCGGCCCGGGGCGTCACAATCGTGCGCGCCGGCGGGTCATGGCGGTCAGGGGACAACGCATCCGTGGTGACCGAGGAGGAGCAGGGACGATGAAGGCGCTGCGCATTCACGAGCCGGTCGGTGTCGAGGGGCTTGTCTACGAGGACGCGCCCGAACCGGTGCCGGCGGTCGGAGACGTGCTGGTCGAGGTCCACGCCTGCGGGTTCACGGCCTCCGAGCTGTGGTGGCCGATCTGGACCGACCGCAACGGTCACCACCGCAGCGCGGTCATCCCTGGCCAGGAGTTCTCGGGCGTCGTGGTCGGCCTGGGGTACGGGACGGCCGGGATCGCGGTCGGCGACGTGGTGTACGGGCTCACCGACGCGTACCGCGACGGCGCGGCTGCCGAGCGGATCGCGGTCGAGGCCTGCGACGTCGCCCCCAAGCCGGCGTCGGTCGACCACGTGCACGCCGCCGCCCTTCCCCAGGCGGGGCTGACATCGTGGCAGGCGCTCTTCACCCACGGCGGGCTGAGCGCCGGCCAGACGGTCGTCGTCCACGGTGCGGTCGGAGCGGTCGGCTCGATGGCGATCCAGCTCGCCCGGACCGTCGACGCCCGCGTCGTCGCCACCGGACGTCCCGGACACCGGTCGCGGGCGCTCGAGCTGGGCGCCGACGACTTCGTCGCCATCGAGGACGGCTGGGAGGAGGCCGTCGGCCGGGTCGACCTCGTGGTGGACACGATCGGTGGCGACGTGCTGGAGCGGTCGCCCGCGATCGTGCGGGCCGGCGGTGCGCTGATCTCGGTCGTGGCGCCCCCGCCGACCGGCCGCGACGACATCCGGACGCTCAACTTCGTCCGGGAGCGGAGCGGCTCGCAGCTCGTCGAGATCGCCCGGCTGGTCGATGCCGGCACGATCCGGCCGCAGGTCGGTGCCGTCTACCCCCTGGCCGACGGCCGTGCGGCGTTCGCCGCCAAGTCGGCGCCGGGCATCGCGGGCCGGGTGATCCTGCGGCCGTGAGGCCGCACGCCGCACGCCGCACGCAGGCGCGCTGGCCGCCGGCCGTCAGCCCGCCGGCGGCTTGGTGGTGAGCGTCACGGGGACGTACTCGGGGTCGTCCTCGGTCCGCATGCTGAAGCGCCACTTGCAGCACACGTCGCCGGGATCCTTGCGGGGTGGGATGGCGAGGATGTCGACCTTCATGTTGGGGTTGTACATCCGGGTCGTCACGATCATCGACTTCGGGCAGGTGGAGTGGCAGTTCTTCTCGAGGATGTCGGGCCGCCCCATCGCCTCCCACTGGTCGACGGCGACGCAGCGGTTGAACGTCATGATGCCGACGTCGGGCTCGGGCATCTCGAAGGCGAGGTCGAAGGCCTTGCCCGGAAGGGCCGTGGCGTCGAGCTGGAGGTCCTTCATCCAGTCCTCGACGGTGCTGCCGGTGATGCCCAGGTACTCGGCCTTGAGCTCCTTCACCCCGGGCAGGACGGTGTCGCCCCACAGCGTGAACTGGATGTCGAACATCTGGTCGAGCCCGTAGCGGACGGTGACCTGGGTGGCCCACGCCTCGATGCACTGCAGGAGGTACTCGTGGCTGCCGAGGAACCAGGTGACGAGCTGCTCCTTGGTGAGGTCGACCGTGTCGGGACGGGGGGTGAACAGGCCGGTGTAGACGACGCGGGTACCGGCCCGGTCGCCCTCGCGCACCTGCTGGTTCGGGTCGACGTACCCGGTGCCGGCGGGGAGGAACTCGGTCCTCATGCGCTCGATCTCGGGGACGACCTGGTCGTTCCAGGCGGCCCACTCGATCTCGGCCGCCGTCTCGGCGCCGTACCGCCTGGCCACCTCGGCCGCCCAGCCGTCGACGCAGAGCAGGAGGTACCGCTCGCTCCACGGCAGGAACCTGGTGGCCAACGCCTCCGTGGAGAAGTCGGTGAAGCGCAGGTCGGCCCGGTAGGGGCCGCTGTAGTCGGGGAGGTCGGCGCCGGAGTCGACGTCGAGCTGCTGGCGGATGTCGAGCTCGGCCTTGGGGTAGGTGACGGCGTCGTCGACCCGGGGGAACTTGGGGTAGTTGGTGAGGTCGACCCCGAGCATGAGGACGAAGTCGTCGGCGACGACGCCGTCGTCGAGGTGGGCCCCGGGCTTGCGGATCTCGAGTAGCTCGTCCACCCCGCTGCTGGCTTCCTGCTCCGGCATGGCTCTCCCCCTCCGTGGTAGCCGATCGGCTACGTGGACTGTAGCCGATCGGCTAGGTGCGTGAGGCCGGGGCGGTACGCTCGGCCCGTGAGCTCCGTCGAACCGGTCGTCGCCGCCCCTGGTCGAGGGGTCGCCCACAGCGCCCCGCAACGCCGGATCATCGCTGCCGCGCTCGACCTCTTCGCCCGGCACGGCGTCAGCGGCACGTCGCTCCAGATGATCGCCGACGCCGTCGGCGTGACGAAGGCGGCGGTGTACCACCAGTTCAGGACGAAGGACGAGATCGTGCTCGCCGCCGCCGAGCTCGACATGGCCAGGCTCGAGTCGGTGCTCGATGCGGCCGAGGCCGAGGAGGACCGCTCGACCGCGCTCGATCTCCTGCTCGCCCGGCTGATCGACCTCGCGCTCGACCACCGGCGGATGGTCAGCATGCTCCACGGCGACCCGGTCATGCGCCGGCTCGTCGACGAGCACGAGCCGTTCCGGCGGCTGATGGACCGGCTCTACCGCCTCCTCGCCGGCGACGATCCCACCGGCGACGGCCGCATCCCGGCGGCCATGCTCTCCGCCGCCATCAGCGGCGCCATGCTCCACCCGTTCCTCGCCGACGTCGACGACGACACGCTGCGGGCGAAGCTCCTCGACCTCGCCCGCCGCTTCCTCGACCTCCCTGCGTAGTGCCCCGACGCGGTCAGCCGGTGCGGTCGGCGTGGTCGTCGCCCCCGAGGTGGTTGAGTCGCCGCCACGCCGGTGAGGAGTCGATGACGGAGTCCGCGATCATCTGCACCCGTCGCCGTCGGTGAGCGATCGGACCTGCTCGCGGGGGAAGAACTCCTGGTCTTCACCCCAGCCCTGGAGCCCGTCCCAGCGCCAGTCGGTCAGCGTCCAGAACGCCAGCCGGCCGGGCCACCCGAACCAGCGCAGCGCCGTGCGCACGTCGCCCTCGGCGTGCAGCGTGCGTCCGCGGTCGTCGGTGGCGTCGAGCACCACACGCACCGGCGCGCCCCGCCGGCGCTCCAGCACCCGCCGCTCACCATGGACGAGCTCGCCCAGCTCACCGTCCCGCACCAGGTAGCCGTGCACGACCGTGTCGACGCCGGGCTCGTCGCCGGCGTGGGTGATGACGTGCCAGTGCGCCTCCGGAGAGGCGATGGCCCACAGGTAGTCGCCGGACCGCGACGCCCCCGGCCGGTGCGGCCCCCACGTCCGGTCCCGCAGCGACCAGGCGTCGACCTCGATCCGCTCACCCGCCAGCACCAGCGATCCCGTGACCCGGCCCGGCTGGTCGAAGTGGCGGGCGCCGGTCATCGTGGCCAGTTCGCCGTAGTCGATCTCGTGGGGCGCCATCAGCGCCGTCCAGTCGAGGTCGAGCTCCAGCCCCAGCCCGGAGTACGACAGCCGGTACCGGCGCATCGGTTCGACGACCTGGTGGCCCAGGCTGTTCGGCAGGCGGAAGTCCCGGAAGTCGAGGGGACCGGTGGGGGGCTGCGTCCAGCGCCAGTCGTAGAACCGGCAGTCGTAGGTCTCCTCGCCGCTCGCGTCCCACAGGGCCGGGCCGCCGCCGGACACGCCGGTGCGTACGTCGTGGAAGAAGTACACGAAGCCGTTCATCTCCCGCTCGGGGACGGGGATGCCGAACCAGGCGCTCTCCAGCCAGTACGGATCGTCGCCGGCCGGATGGAACGCCTCGTCGGCGGCGCCGATCGGTGCGCTCACGGCCGCAGCCCCCGGAGTGCGGCGGCGACGTCCCCGTCGACGGGGACGTCGATCTCGTCGACGAAGCTCGCCTCCTCGTCCAGGTCGACCAGGCGCAGGGCGTCGACCATGTCCGCGAGCCGAACCGCGCTCGCCGCGCCCATCCCGCGCCCCGCGCCCGTCACGATTCCCCCCGTCGTCATCGGCTCAGTCCTTCCGACGTCGTTCAACGATCGAGGCGCACTCCTCGACGCTAAGCCACCTGACCCCATGCTAAGTCGATCGACTCTCGCCCGGCGGCGTACTAGCCGTTCGGCTCGTGGGGGACAGCCGTTCGGCT
>DASSGC010000379.1:0-4215 GCA_035693765.1 Acidimicrobiales bacterium | reverse complement strand
TACGGCGGGGCCTTCGTGGCCGAGCGCTACGCGTCGGTCGGCGCCGCGGTCGACGGCGGCGTCGCCGGGCTCGACCCGGTGGTGGCCGGCATCATCGGCGCGGCGCGGGCGCTCCCGGCCTGGCGGGCGTTCGCCGACATCACCCGGCTGCGCGAGCTGCGGGCAGCGGCGGCGCCGACCGACGCGTAGCGCTCGGCCACGAAGGCCCCGCCGTACAGCAGCGCGCCGCCCGCACGGACCGGGTCGGGATCGACCTCGACGAGGTCCCAGCCGAGGTCGGCCATGGCCGCGGTGGCCGCCGCGTGGGCGCCGGCCGCCGCTGCGTCGCCGGCGAACGCGCCGCCGTCCCCGGCCGGCAGCACGCCGACCCGGGGGGCCCGGCCGAGCGGCCGCCACCAGGCGCCGCCGTTCGGGTCGACCCGCGACCACGGGTCGGCCGGATCGGGCCCGGCCATCAGCGCCACCGCCTCGGCCGCCTCGCGGGGGGTGGCGGCGAAGGCGCCGACGCAGTCGATCGAGCGGCAGGCGGCCACCGACCCGGCGGCGCTGACGCGTCCCGGGGTCGGCTTCAGCGCCGCGATGCCGTTGAGGGCCGCGGGGACGCGCCCCGACCCGGCGGTGTCGGTGGCGAGCGCGAGCGGCACGTCGCCTGCCGCGACCACGACGGCCGAACCGGCGCTCGACCCGCCCGACACCCACCCCGGGTGCCCGACCGCATGGCACGCGCCGTACGGGGACCGGGTGCCGACCAGGCCGGTGGCGAACTGGTCGAGGTTCGTGGTCCCGACCGGGACGGCGCCCGCCGCCACCAGCCGGGCGACCGCCGCGCCGTGGCGGGCGGCGGGCCCCGCGGCGTAGCCGGGGCAGGCCGCGGTCGTCGGGAGCCCGGCCAGGTCGATGTTGCCCTTGACCGCGAACGGGACGCCCCACAGCGGCCGGCCGCGCGGGCCCTCGGCCTCCAGCCGGGCGGCCAGGGCGCGCAGGTCGCCCGCCGGCACGTGGTCGATCCAGGCGGCGGCCTGTGCTGCGGCCCGCCGGGCCACCACCGCCTCGACGACCTCGGCCGGCGACCACCGGCCCGCGGTCAGGCCCGCCCGGAGGGCGGCCAGCGATCCCAGGCTCCGGTCGACGTCGGCGGGCCCGGGCGTCACCCCGCGACCCCCACGAGCGCCTGCCCGGCCGCGACGAGCTGGCCGGGCCGGCAGCCCACCCAGGTGACGGCCCCTCCGTCCTCGGCGTGCACCGACACCTCCATCTTCATGGCCTCCAGCACGGCCACCCGGTCGCCGGGGGCCACGGTGTCGCCCACCGCCACCTCGACCAGCCCGACCTTGGCGGCGAACGGCGCGGCGGTGACGAGCGCGCCCGGCGGCGGGGCGGGCACGTCGCCGTCCCCGGCGTCGCCGGCGCCGGCACCGTCGTCCGCGCCCAGGCGCTCGGCGCGGTCGAGCTCGCCGCTGTCGTGCCAGCGCCGCCGTTCCGCCGCGAACGCGGCCTGCTGCCCGGCCCGGAAGGCGGCGATGCCGTCGGCCGCCGCGGCCAGGAAGCGACGGTGCGCGGCCACGTCGAACACGGTGTCCTCGACCCGGACCTCGCCGCGGCCGGCGACCAGGTCGGCCCGCAGGTCGAGCAGCTCCTCGGCCCCGACCGGGTGGAACCGGATCTGGTCGAAGAACCGCAGCAGCCAGGGCCGCGCCTCTGTCGTCTGGCGGAACGGCCGGTGCCGGCTCCACACCGGCACGGTGCGGCCCACGAACTGGTAGCCGCCCGGCCCTTCCATCCCGTAGATGCACAGGTAGGCGCCGCCGATGCCCACGGCGTTCTCCGGCGTCCACGTGCGGGCCGGGTTGTACTTGGTGGTGACCAGCCGGTGGCGTGGGTCGAGGGGCGTGGCGACCGGCGCCCCCAGGTAGACGTCGCCCAGCCCGAGCACGAGGTAGCTGGCGTCGAACACCACGTCGTGGACGGCGCCGACGTCGGGGAGGCCGTTGACCCGGCGGATGAACTCGAGGTTGCTCGGGCACCAGGGGGCGTCGTCGCGCACCACCCGCATGTAGCGGGCGACCGCCTCGCGGGTGGCGGGGTCGTCCCAGCTCAGCGGCAGGTGGACCACCCGGCTGGGGATGCGCACGTCGCCGCCGGCCGGCAGGTCGTCGTCGAGGTCGCGGACCAGGGCGAGCGCCTGGTCGACGGTGAGCCGCTCGCCGTCCACGTGGACCTGGAGCGACCGGATGCCGGGCGTGATGTCGACGACGCCGGGCACGTCGGCCGCCACCAGCCGCTCCATCAGCAGGTGGACCCGGACGCGCAGGTCGAGGTCGAGCACCGGTTCGCCGAACTCCACCAGCAGGTAGCGGTCGCCGCTGCGCCGGTAGGTCGCGGCCGGGCGGTCGCCGCCGGCGGTCGCCGCCACCCGGTGCAGCACCGCAGGGGAGGGCCGCCCCGCCGGCGCGCCGTCGGGGGACAGCGGCCGGAAGCGCACGGTGTCGCCCGGGGCGAGCTGGCCCAGCTTCCACCGCTCGCCGGCGACCACGGTGAGGGGGCAGACGAACCCGCCGAGGCTGGGGCCGTCGGGGCCGAGGATCACGGGCATGTCGCCGGTGAGGTCGACCGCGCCCAGGCCGTAGGGGCTGTCGTGGATGTTGGACGGGTGGAGCCCGGCCTCGCCCCCGTCGCTGCGGGCCCAGCCCGGTTTGGGGCCGATCAGCCGGACCCCGGTGCGGGCCGAGTTGTAGTGGACCCGCCAGTCGGTGGCGTAGAAGGCGGCCGCCCCCTCGGCCGTGAGGAACTCGGGGTCGGCGTGGGGCCCGTGGAGCACGCCGAGGTCCCAGGTGCGGGTGAGGACGGGCCGCTCGTGCGGGGCCAGCGGCGCGGGGGCCAGGGCGGGGTCGGCCTGGTCACCCAGCCGCAGCACGTCGCCGGGCCGCAGCGCCCGGCCGCCGTGGCCGCCGAACCCGCCGAGGGTGAAGGTCGACCGGCTGCCCAGGTGGCGGGGGACGTCCACCCCGCCCCGCAGCAGGACGTAGCCCCGGGCGCCCGGCCCGGCGATCGCCCCGCAGGTCAGCGTGGCGCCCGCGGCGACGGCGACGGGCGTGTAGGGGGCGACGGGCCGCCCGTCGACGGTGGCGTCCATCGCCGCGCCGGCCACGCACAGCACCGCGGGCCGGTTGAACCGCAGCGTCGGCCCGCGCACCTCGCACTCCAGGCCCGCGGCCCCCGGGCGGTTGCCCACGACCTGGTTGCCGAGGCGGAAGGACCGGTCGTCCATCGGGCCGCTGGGCGGCACGCCCACCGCCCAGTAGCCGAGGCGGCCGGGCCAGTCCTGCACCGTGACGGTCCCGGCCGCGGCCAGCACCTCGACGGTGGGGGCGACGAACGGCCGGTGCTCGAAGGTGCCCGTGCCGTGCCGGGCGGCGCGGAAGGACGGGTCGGCGAGCACGTCGGCCAGCCACTCGCGGTTGGTCTCCAGGCCGGCCAGGCAGGTGCCCGCGAGCGCCTGCGCCAGGGCGCCGACGGCGGCGTCGCGGTCGGCGCCCCGCACCAGGATCTTGGCCAGCAGCGGGTCGTAGTAGGGGGTGATCTCGGTGCCGCCGTCGACCCAGGTGTCGACGCGGACGCCCGGCGGGAAGCGCACCTCGGTCAGCAGGCCGGCGCAGGGGCGGAAGCCGTGGGCCGGGTCCTCGGCGTAGAGCCGGGCCTCGATCGCGTGGCCGTCGGGCACCCGGTCGCCCGCGGCCACCGCCGTGGTGTCGCCGGCGGCGATGGCCAGCATGACCTCGACCAGGTCGACACCGGTGACCATCTCGGTCACGCCGTGCTCGACCTGGAGGCGGGTGTTGACCTCCAGGAAGTGGTGCTCGCCCCGCGCCGGGTCGACCAGGAACTCGACCGTGCCCACCGACCGGTAGGCGACCGAGGCGGCGAGGGCGCGGGCCGAGTCGGCGAGCGCCTGCCGCAGGGCGGGGTCGAGCGCCGGCGCGGGCGCCTCCTCGACCAGCTTCTGGTTGCGGCGCTGGACGGAGCAGTCGCGGTCGCCGAGCACCGCCACGGCGCCCGCTCCGTCGCCCACGACCTGCACCTCGACGTGGCGGGCCACGGGGAGGAAGCGCTCCAGGAACACCGCGCCCGAGCCGAAGTTGGCTTCGCCGGCGCGTGTCACGTGGGCCCAGGCCTCGGCGAGGTCGTCGGGCCCGTCGCAGCGGGCCATGCCGATGC
>DASSGC010000378.1:0-4959 GCA_035693765.1 Acidimicrobiales bacterium | reverse complement strand
TGTACGCCAGCCAGATCACCAGCCCCGGCAGCGCGGCGGCACCCAGCACCACCACCGGCCGCCAGCGGGACGCGGCCCGGGCCCGCCAGAGCAGCCAGATCCCGACCGGCGCCCCCACGATCACCGCGTCGTAGGGACGGTGGAAGAACAGGAGCCCCAGCCCGAGACCCGCGGCCGCGGCCCAGCGCAGCCCGCCGGTCGTGCCCGCCCGCAGGGCGGCGGCCAGCGCCGCCGCCCCCAGCGCGGCCGCCGGCAGGTAGGCCAGCGCCGTCCCGCTGTGGGCGACGAAGACGGGCGACAGCGTCACCCCCACCGCGGCCGCGGCCGCCAGCCCGGCGCGGCCGGTGAGCTCGCGGGCAAGCAGCCAGAAGGCGAGCGCCGCCGCCGCACCGGCCACCACGAGCGCCGGCCGGTGGTCGCCGGTCGTGACGCCGGCCGCCGCCAGCAGCGCCGGCCACAACGGCTGGTACTTGAAGACCAGCCGGTCGCCGGCGAGCCCCGTGAGGTACGGCCGGAGGTCGGGCGTGTAGGCGTCGGCGTCGTAGGTCAGGTGCCCGTGGGCGATGGCCTCGGCCTGGTTGAGGTAGACGACCTCGTCGAGGTTCACCGAGCCCTGCGGGGCCAGGACGTAGGCCGACAGCAGGGCGACGACGGCGCCGGCGAGGGCGACGACCACCGGTGCTCGCAGCGCCCGCCGTGGGCGGCGGGCGGTCGCGGGGTCACGGAGCACGTCGGCCGGCACGCCTGCGGATGCCTGAAGGTCTGTTCCTGCCGCCCCCTGCATCGGCATGAACGCTAGGCGCAGGCGCCCGGTGCGCGCTGGTGAACATCGTCGAGCAGGCCCGCCAGGGCCTGCGCCGGTCAGATCAACCCGAGATCGGCGACCGCGTCTCGCTCGCCCTCCAGCTCGGCGACCGAGGTGTCGATGCGTGCCCGGCTGAAGTCGTCGAGCGTCAGCCCCTGGACGATCTCGTAGCGCCCACCGGAGCACGTCACCGGGAAGCCCGACACCAGCCCCGCGGGCACGCCGTAGCTGCCGTCGGACGGCACCGCCATCGACACCCAGTCGCCCGGCGCCGTGCCGAGCGCCCAGCTCCGCATGTGGCCGATGGCGGCGTTGGCGGCGGAGGCGGCGGACGACGAGCCCCGGGCCTTGATGACGGCGGCGCCCCGCTGCTGGATCGTCGGGATGAACTCCGACTCCAGCCAGGCCCGGTCGTTGCCGACGGCGTCGAACGCCGGCTTGCCCGCGACCTCGGCGTGGAACACGTCGGGGTACTGGGTGGACGAGTGGTTGCCCCAGATGGTCATGCGGCTGACATCGGCCACGGTGACGCCGGCCCGGACGGCGAGCTGGGCGATCGCCCGGTTGTGGTCGAGGCGGGTCATGGCCGTGAACCGCTCGGGCGGCACGCCCTCGGCGTTGTTCATGGCGATGAGGGCGTTGGTGTTGGCCGGGTTGCCGACGACCAGGATCCTGACGTCGTCTGCCGCCCCGGCGGCGAGGGCCTTGCCCTGCGTCGTGAAGATGGCCCCGTTGGCCGACAGCAGGTCGGCGCGCTCCATGCCCTCCTTGCGGGGCATCGCTCCGACCAGCAGGCCGTAGTTGGCGCCGTCGAAGGCGACGTGCGGATCGTCGGTGGCGACCACGCCCGCGAGCAGCGGGAACGCGCAGTCGTCGAGCTCCATGCGCACGCCGTCGAGCGCCCCGATGGCCTGGGGCACCTCGAGGAGCTGGAGGATGACGGGCTGGTCGTCGCCCAGCATCTGGCCGCTGGCGATGCGGAACACGAGGGCGTAGCCGATCTGGCCGGCGGCGCCGGTGACGACGACGCGTACGGGATCCTTCATGCGAGCTCCTGGGATCGGGGGCCGGCGAGGCCCGGTCGGCGACCGGATGTCGACACTAGCGGCGGCGCTGACCAGCGCCCAAGGGCCGCGACCCGCCGGGCGCGCCGGAGGACCGGGCCCGCCGCAGCCCGGTCCTCCAGGTGGGGGGACCGTGGCGGAAACGGTCCCCGGGGAACGATCAGCCGTCCCGCACCGGCGTGCCCACGGCCGTGACGCTCCCGGGCAGCCCGCCCGGCTCGGTGGGCGGCACGGTGGCCGTCACGACCACCTTGTCGGCCCCGACGACGGTGCTGACCCCGGCGATGTCGTCGGTGCCGAGCACGTCGCGCGCGGGTACGACCGTCCAGTCCTGGAGGTCACCGGTCAGGGCGATCCGCACGTCGGCGCTGTCGTAGCGCCCGAACGTCAGCGCCAGGCCGAGCGGGCCGCTGGCCGCGTCCACCAGGAACGAGCCCGGGTCGATGCCCAACGACGTCAGGTCGAGGTCGGTCCAGGTGGCGCCGCCGTCGCCCGACACCTTGACCAGCAGGTCCGGCGCCGTCACCGCCTGCTCACGGGTCCTGGCCGCGGTGCCCTCGACCGCCGCCCCGTCGTCGACCTCCGGCGCCTCGTAGCCCACGAGCACCAGGGCCTCGCCGATGCCCACGACGTCGCCGTCGACCGGCAGCTCGACCGGCGCCCAGGAGACGCCGTCACCGGAGGTCAGCAGGCCGGCCCCGTCGAGCCCCCAGGTCCGGGCGACGAACCGGTCGCCCGACGAGCTCAGGATCACGTGGCCGGCCCCGGCCAGCGGGTCGCCGTCGACGGGCGCCCACCCCTCGCCGTCCCACCGCAGCACCTGGTGCGACGTGGCCACGGCCTCCGGGCCCGACAGGCCGAGGTCGGCCCAGGGGATCGTCTGCACCACCTCGGCCGCCGCGCGTGGGTCGACCGGCTCGATGGCCCCGGGGCTCGGCGGGGTCGTCGTGGGCGCATCGGTAGCGGGGGGTGCGGGGGCGACCGTGGTCGTGGTCGTGACGCCGGCCTCGCGCTCGACGGCGACGGGCGGCACCGGCGCGCTCAGCAGGACGATGCCCTCGTCGCGGAACTCGGCCCAGCCGCCCGCGTCCCCCGCCTCGGGGAACAGCGCCTCCACGTCGGGGTGGTAGCTGGTGGAGACCACGGCGATGGTGGTCGCGCCCGCGCTCTCGACGGCCAGCGTGGACGACGGCCTGAACATGCCGGGGTCGCCCGGCGGGGCGGGTGCCGGGATGTCCTCGCTCGTCCAGGTGTCGCCCCCGTCCGCGGAGGACGAGACCTGGTTCACCTTGCCGTCGCCGCCCTCGCCCGGGGCGGTGCCGATGGCGTAGAGCAGGCCGCCGGCGGTGGACATGCCCATCACGTCCGGCCGGTCGCCGCCCAGCGGGAGCGGCTGCCAGGTGCCGTCCGCGGCCAGGGAGTAGAGGGCCATCGGCACGTCGCCGGCGGGGTGCTCCTCCCAGCGCGCCCCCGGCGCGGTCGCCAGGGCGTAGACCGTGCCGTCGTCGGACTGGAACGAGCTGGCCACGTTCGACAGGCCGCCGTCGACGGGGCTCCAGTCGAACGAGATGGGACCGGTGCGGGGCAGGCCGACCGGCGTCGAGGCGGGGATCACGGTGTCGTCGCCGCCGCCGCCGTCGCCGCCGACCAGCGGCGCCAGCGCGGCGACGAGGGCGGTCGTGGCGGCCACGCCGGCCGCCGCCGTGCGGCGCCGGCGGCGGGCGCGGGCCCGGGCCACGGCCCGGTCGGGTGCGCGGTCGGGAAGGGGGACGGCGCCGGCTTCGCGGCGCAGCGAGTCGCGGAGTGCGTCTTCGAAGGGCATGGGGATCACCTCAGGTGGTGGAGCGAGTCTTGGAGGGAGCGGAGGGCGCGGTGGAGGCGGCTCTGCACCGTGCCCGGGCGCACGCCCAGCGCGGTCGCGGTGTCGTCGACCGACCAGTCGAGGAGCAACCGGCACACCACCACGCTGCGCAACTTCACGGGCAGGGCCATCAGCGCGGCGCGCACGGCGGGGTCGCCGACCGGCTCGGGCAGGGCCTCGGTGGGATGGCCGAACGGCAGCCGCCGGGCCAGCCGCCGGTGGTGGGACCGGGCCCAGTTGAGCCCGACCCGGTACACCCAGGCACCGGGGTTGTCGTAGCCCTGCAGGGTCGACCACCGGGGATAGGCCCGGGCCATCGCCTCGTCGGTGGCGTCGACGGCCAGGTCGCGGTCGCCCAGGGCGACCGACAGCGCCCGTGCGACGCCGGGCCAGGTGGCCCGGTAGAAGTCGCTGAAGTCGTGGTCCGCCCCCGCCGTGCGGGGGACCGGCCCGGTTTCCTCGCCTCCGGGCACGGGCGTCACCGCCGGTGGCCACGGCGGGCTCGTCGTCGCGAGTTGTGCGTGCATCGGCCCATACACGCCGGGGCGGCGGGTTGCGTTCTGCTCCGTCACGGATCCTCCGCGGGGTCCGGGGCGTCGAGGCCGGCAAGGGCCTCCTCCGCCACAGCGTCATCGGGATCGAGGGCCAGGGCCCGCTCCAGCGCGGCCGCCGCGCCGGCGTCCCGGCCGCGGGCGGCCAGCACCAGCCCGAGCAGGCGGTGGCCGTCCGGTCCGGCGGGGTCGTCGCGGGTGAGCGCGCGGGCCGACCGCTCGGCGGCGGCCAGGTCGGCCGGCAGGCCGGACCGCACCGCCCGCTCCACCAGGAGCGACGTGTGCAGCGACCGGAGCGCCGGGTCGCGCGGGAGGTGCCCGAGCCCCTCCTCGACCCGGTCGAGCCCGGCGTCGACGGCCAGCAGGCCCGGCCCCCCGGCAGCGACCCGGGCGGCGACGTACCAGGCGTCGACGTCGTCGGGGCGCCGGGCGGTCGCCCGGTCGGCCGCCGCCGCGGCCATCCCGCTGCGGCCGGCCGCGTCCGCCCGCTGCGCCGCCCGCAGGTCGCGGTCGCCCGCGAGCGCGCTCACACCGGCGACGGCGAGCACCACGCCGAGCGCGCCCGCGAGCACCCGGGCGCGCAGCAGCCGCCGGCGTCCGGCGTCCCGGCGTGGCGCCGCGCCTGCGGGGCGGGGCGCCGCACGGGCCAGCACCACCCCCGCGAGCAGCCACGCCGCC
>DASSGC010000377.1:0-10044 GCA_035693765.1 Acidimicrobiales bacterium | reverse complement strand
ACGAGCGAGGCCGGCAGGCGCTTCACGGTGTAGGCCGAGGTGTCGACGTGGAAGTTGGGGTACTTGCGGGCGAGCGAGAACACCTCGTCCATCCAGGGAAAGCCCACGTGGCCGCCGACGACCGTGAGCTCGGGGAAGTCGAGCAGCACGTCGTCGAGGTAGGGGATCGGGCGGCCAGGCTCGGAGCGGCAGAGCGGGCCGGTGTGGCCGATCTGCGTGCACAACGGCACCCCCAGCTCGACGCACGTGGCGTACAGCGGGTAGTAGCGACGGTCGTTCGGCGGCAGGTTCCACAGCCAGGGCACCACGCGGATCGCCACGAAGCCGAGCTCGGTCACGCACCGCCGGACCTCGCGGCACGCCGCCGCCGGCCACCGGATGTCGGCGGTGCCGACGCCCCGGAAGCGGTCCGGGTGACGCCGCACGAGGTCGGCCACCTCGTCGTTGCCGATGAGCATGCCGTTCGGCCCGCACCAGGCGCTCATCAGGGCGAGGTCCACGCCGCCCTCGTCCATGGCCGCGACCGTGGCCGCCTCGTCCACCAGCGCGCCGCGCTCCTGCCCGGTCCAGCGCAGCAGCGTGTCCAGCCAGGGCTGCGCCGCGAACGTCGGGTTCGGCTGCTGCGCCCACACGTCGATGACCATGTCAGCACCTTACTTAGGTAGCTAAGTAGTATCCACCCATGCCGGCCGCCCGGGACCGACGCCTCTACTTCCACCTCCAGGTCGCCGCCGGTCGGCTCCGCGCCGAGGCCGACCGTCGCTGCCTCGACCGCGCCGGTGTCACCACCGCGCAGGCGGCGGCCCTGGCCGTGATCCACGAGCGGCCGGGCACGTCGCAGCGGGCCCTGGCGCGGGCCCTGGGCCAGGCCGAGCCGTCGATCACCGCGCTCGTCCGTCGCCTCGTGGCCGCGGGGCTCGTCGACCGCACCGCCGACCCGTCCGACGCTCGCGCCCGGGCCCTGGTGCTCAGCGCCGCGGGCGAGGCGGCCCGGCGCGACGCCGAGGCCGCCTTCGCCGCCGTCAACGAGCGGATCGACGCCGTGCTCACCGGCGACGAGGTGCGCGACGTCGCCGACGCCCTGCGTCGCCTGTCCGGCCTGCCGCCCGGCGGAGCGGGCGTCGGCCCGTGAGCGGGCGTCGGCCGGTGAGCCGGCGCGCCGGTCCGGCGAGGGACGGGGCCGATGCGCCGGTAGAGATGACCCGTAGACGAGACGGCCGGGACCCCAGGGGAAGGCAGCGATGACACCGATCGGACGCGCGGGCTCGGTCGCCCGACCCACCGCCCGCCGAGATCGGGCCGCCCGATGACCGCGGCGGCACCGGCGATCCGCCCGTGGACGCCCGACGACCGGGCGGCCGTGCTGGCCCTGATCCTCGACGTGCAGCGGAACGAGTTCGACCTGCCGATCACCGCCGACGACCAGCCCGACCTGGCCGACGTCGACGGGTTCTACCGCGGCGCCGGGGGCGAGTTCTGGGTGGCCGTCGACGGCACCACGCGGGTCGGGACCATCGCCACCCTCGACATCGGCGACGGGCGGCTCGTGCTCCGCAAGCTCTTCGTGGCCCGGTCGCACCGGGGCGACGCCGGCCTGGGCGGGCGCCTGCTGGCGACGCTCCTCGCCTGGGCGGGGCGGCGGTCCGCCGACTCGATCTGGCTGGGGACGACCGCCGTGATGACCGCCGCCCACCGCTTCTACGAGAAGCACGGGTTCGCCCGTGTCGACGCCACCGAGCTGCCGGCGGCGTTCCCCCGCATGGCGGTCGACACCGTGTTCTACGTCCGCACGCTGGGCCGTCCATCCAACCGGCCCGCGGCACCGCCGCCGGAGCGGCCACCGGTCGTGCGAGACTGACCGGCATGCGGGCGCGGGCGGCGGCGGAGCGCCGGGCTGCCGATCAGTCGGCGGGCCGGCCGGGGAGTGCACGACGGAGCGGGCGCGGCCAGCCGCCGGACAGCCTCGACCGGCATGTCCTGCTGCTGCAGCGGACGGCGGGCAACGCGGCCGTCGGCCGGGCCCGAGCGTCCCTGCCGGCACGGCGGACGCCGGCCCCCGCGCGTCCTGTCGCCCGGCGCGATCGTCGACGACGAGCCCACCGCGGGCCGGCACCCCGGAGACGTGGCCGTCCCGCCCGAGGCACGGGGTGGCGGGCGCCGCCGCTGTTCGCGTCCGTCGCCGCCGACCAGGCGGTCCGGCCGGTCCTGTCGGCCACCCGGGTCGGGGGCCGGCGGTGTGATCTCGTCGCCTACTTCGCCCCGCCGCGGCCCGCAGGGCCACCGGCCTTCCGGGAGTGGGGCACGCGCCTGTCCCGGACGCGGGACGGCTCGGGCTGGCGCTGGGTACCCGGTCCCGCCGCGGACCCGCCCGCGGCGACCGACCTGGCGCCGTTCCTCCGCTCCGGTCAGGTCGCGTGGATCCAGCCGTTCGACATGGGCGTGGAGCTGCGCTCGGGCCCGGAGGGCTGCCCGTGGCTCGGCGGGCCGCCGGCGTAGCGATCACCGGCCCGGTGACCAACGTGGCCGGAGACCGACGTGACCGGTGATCGACGTGGCGATCACCCGCGCCATTAACGTACCATCTGGTACATGATTGAGGCCAACGAGATCACGATCCCCGTCCCCGCCCACCACGTCTGGCGTGTCTTCGCCGACGTCGAGCGCTGGCCGGAGTGGACGGCGTCGATCACCCGCCTGACGTTCGCCGAGGGCGACGAGATCGCCGTCGGGAGCGCGGTGCGCATCAAGCAGCCCCGGTTCCCGGAGCTGACGTGGCGCGTCACCGACGTCGACCCCGGTGCGTCGTGGACCTGGGTCACGACGTCGCCCGGCGCCACGACCTCGGCCGTCCACGTGCTGGAGCGCGTCGACGCGACGACGACGCGGGTCACGCAGCGCATCGAGCAGCGGGGGCCGATCGGCGGCCTGGTGGGTCGGCTCGCCCGGGGGACGACACGGCGGTACCTGGCCATGGAGGCGGAGGGCCTCCGCCGCCGCTGCGAGGCGACCTGGGACGCGGGTGCCACGTCCGCCTGACGTCGAGCGGCGTGCGCAGCTCGTCTCCGCCCTGGTCGAGGCCTACGGCGAGGACGGCCTCGGGTCCCGCTCGCTGCGCGACCTGGCGGAGCGGCTCGGCACCAGCCACCGCATGCTGATCCATCACTTCGGCTCGCGGGAGGGGATGCTGGTCGCCGTCGTCCAGGCGGTCGAACAGCGCCAGGCCGAGGTGCTCGACCGGCTCGACGGGCCGCCGGCCGACGTCCTGGAGCGCCTCTGGGCGACGCTCAGCGACCCCGTCCTGCGCCCCTTCGAACGCCTCTTCTTCGAGTGCTATGCACGCGGCGCCAGCGGCGAGCGACCGTTCGACCGGCTCCTTCCCGGCATCGTCGACTCGTGGCTCGACGCCGGCACGGCCCTGGCGCCGGGCCTCGACCCGGCCCTGGCGCGGCTGTCGCTCGCCGTCGTCCGGGGGCTGCTGCTCGACCTCGTCGCCACCGGCGACGAGCAGGCCACCACCCAGGCCCTCGTCCGGTTCGCCGACCTCCTGCGCGGGTGACGGCCCTCACGCGCTGACGGCGACGGTCACAGGACCAGCGTGCCGCCGGGTGCCGCGGCGTCGACGGCGACCTCCCCGAGGGCCCGCCGCACCGTGGCCAGCGCGACCGGGACGTGGTCGGCCCGCGAGAAGTGGGTCAGGACGACCCGGCGGGCGCCCGCCCGCCCCGCCATCTCGGCGGCCAGCGCCGCGGTGAGGTGGCCGTGGTCGTCGAGCTGTTCCGGGGGCCCGGCCAGGAACGTCGACTCGCACACGAAGAGGTCGGCGTCGCGGGCCGCCTCCACCAGCGCGTCGCAGGCTCCGGTGTCCGACGAGAACGTCACCGACGCGTCGCCGGCCACGAAGCGCAGCGCGGCGGAGGGCACGGCGTGGGACACCGCGTGCGCCGCCAGCGACAGCCCGGCCAGCGCCGACGGCGTGCCGTCCATCCGCAGCGCCTCCATCTCGAACGACGACGTGATGGTCCGGCCCACGTCGCACGACGTGGGCACGGCGAACAGCCCGTCGAGGTGGCGCAGCGCGTGCAGTGTCGACGCCGGGGCCAGCAGCGGGATCGGGTGCATCCGCTCGGGGAACTGCCGGGCGTAGGCGAGGCCGATGACGTCGGATGCGTGGTCGGCGTGCTCGTGCGTCACGACCACGGCGTCGAGCGCCTCGATGTGCCCCCGCTCGACGAGGGTGACCGACGTGCCGGGCCCGCAGTCCACCAGGACGCTCGTGGCGCCGTGGCGCACGAGGTAGCCCGAGCTGCGCCCGCCCGCGTTGGACAGGACGTCGATCTCCACGGTGACGTCCCCGCCGGGGGCGGCCGCCACCGACCTGGCGGGACCGGCCGGCCGCGCCGGGCTGGGGGGCGTGCCGGTCGTGACGGTCATGAGGTGCGTCCCCGCACGGTCTCGGGCATCAGCCTGGCCCGGGCTACCCGCGACCGCGTGCGGGCAACCGGGCCGGCGGTCGGGAGGCGCATGACCTGGCACTGAACCAGACCCAGGTGAACGGGCCCCGCCGCGGCACCGTCACCGGAATGAACAGACGGCCACGACTGGGCCCCGACCGCGCACCGGCGGCCGGGCACCGGCGGCCGGGCACCGGCGGCCGGGCACCGGCGGCCGGACGCGGCGGCACGGTTGACGCCTCGCCGGTTGTGACCATTGACACAGTAATCACCGTGTCTTAGTTTTGCTGGTGGCTGGGCTCGAAGGGGGCATCTCGTGACCGACGTTCTGGATCCACCGATCACGCCGGAGGTGCCGGCGCCCCGGCCGGACCGCGCCGCCTCCGCCGTCCCCGGCGCGGGCGCGCCGGCGCGCTGGCTCCTGGCCGCGCTGCTCGGGGCGGCGGCGGCCATCCACCTGGCCATGGCCCCGTCACATCTCGGCGAGTCCGCGGTGGAGGGCGCCGGGTTCCTCGCCGCCGCCTGGGCCCAGGTCGGGCTGGCCGTCCTGGTGGTCACGCGCCCGACCCGCACCGCGCTCGCGTCGAGCGCCGGCGTCAACCTCGCCCTCATCGCGGCCTGGGGGGTGAGCCGCACCACCGGGCTGCCCTTCGGCGCTCACCGCGGCCACCCCGAGACGGTCTCGCTCGTCGACGGGGCCACCGTCGCCCTCGAGGCCGCGGCCGTCGTGCTGGCCGTGCTGCTCCTCGCCCGGGCCGCGGCGCCCTTCGCCCGCTCGGTCGGCGTGGCGCTCGCCGGCACGGTCGGCGCCTGCGCGCTGGCCACCGCCGCCATCGCCTCGCCGTCGGCCCGCGACCACGCTGCCGGCAGCCACGGCGACGGGGCCAACCACGCGGCCGCCGACCACGCCGCCGCCGACCAGGCCGGCGCAGGCGGGCCCGGGGGGCACGCCCACGACGCCGCGCCCGAGGACGACCTCGGGTTCTCGGCGCTCTCCAACGGGCACCAGCACGAGCGCGGCAACGAGCCGCTCACCCCGGACGAGATGGTCGCCCTCGCCGGTCAGCTGGCGACCACCACCGAGCTCATGCGGCAGTACCCGACGCTGGCCCACGCCGAGGCGGCCGGCTGGACCCGGGCGGGTCCGTTCTCGCCCGGCCTCGGCGTCCACTACAGCGGGCGGTTCGTGCCGAACCCGGACGGGCGCATGGACACCGACGACCTGCTGGCGCCCATGCTCATCTTCGACGGCCTCGGGCCCGACGCCAAGCTGGCGGGGTTCATGTACCTGGCCTACGGGAACGCGACCGAGCCCGAGGGCTTCGCCGGGCCCAACGACCACTGGCACTTCCACGAGCACGTCTGCATCGTCACCGACCCGGTCGACGGCAGCATCGACACGCCCTTCGGCGCCGATCTGGACGACGTGACCGAGCAGATGTGCACCGATGCCGGCGGGTCGTGGATCGCGTCCACCGGCTACATGGTGCACGTGTGGAACGTCCCCGGCTACGAGTCCCCGGACGGCACGTTCACCGAGCTGAACCCCGCGATCACCTGCCCGGACGGGACGTACTACACGATCCCGACCAAGGACGTGGGCGACAGGAACTCCACCTGCCTCGACCCATGAGCGAGTCGCCCGGGAACGACGGGGCGGCGTGACCGCCCGGGGCGACATCACCCGGGAGCGCCTGCTCGACGCGGCCGAGCGCCTCTACGGCGAGCGGGGCGTCGGGGCCGTGTCGCTGCGGGAGATCCGGCTCGCGGCCGGCCAGCGCAACAGCTCCGCGCTGCAGTTCCACTTCGGCGACCGCGACGCGCTGCTGCTGGCGCTCACCGAGCGCCACCTGCCCCGGCTGGCGGCCATCCAGCAGGAGATGTACGACGGCCTCCGCGCCGCCGGCGGGCAGCACGACCTGCGGTCGCTGATCGAGACCATGATCCGGCCCAGCGCCGAGTACGTCCGGCGGGGACCGGGCGAGCGGGCCTGGATCAAGATCTCCGCCGAGCTGTCGGCGCGGCCGGAGACACGGTGGCGCGACGTGATCGACCACGCTCCGGCCGTCGCTCTCGAGGTGGGGGCCGCGGTCCACGACCACCTCGTCGCGTCGCTGCCGACCGCGGTCGCGGCCGACCGGATCCGGTCCGTGGGCCAGGCCTGCCTCCACCTGTGCGCCGACCGCGCCCGGCTCGAGGACTCGGCGGGCCCCGGCGTGCGCCGCCCGCTGGCGTTCGAGGTGTGGGCGGCCAACCTGGTCGACATGGCGGTCGGGGCGATGACCGCCCCGGTCGGCGCGCCCGCCCTGCGCCGCCGCTGACCGCGCCGCGGGGGCAGCCCCCCGGGAGGGTGGCGCATCGCGCCGGCCGCGACCGGCAGACTGCACGGGTGGCGCGCAGCATCTACATCGCCTCGCCGGAAGGCCACTCGGGGAAGTCGCTGGTCGCACTGGGCCTGCTCGACACCCTCACCCGGCAGGTGGAGACGACGGGCGTCTACCGGCCCGTCACCCGCTCCACCGGCAAGGACGACGCGGTCGTCCGGCTGCTGCTGGCGCACGGCGGCGTCGACCTGTCCTACGACGACTGCATCGGCGTGACCTACGACGAGGTCCACGCCGACCCCGACGCCGCGCTCGCCACCATCGTCGAGCGCTATCGCCCCATCGACCGGGCGTGCGAGGTGGTGATCGTCGTGGGCTCCGACTACACGGACGTGGCCACCCCCACGGAGCTGGCGTTCAACGCCCGCGTGGCCGCCAACCTCGGGGCGCCCGTGCTGCTGGTGGTCAGCGGCCTCGGCCGCACGCCCGAGGAGATCGAGCTCGTCGCCGACATGGCCACGGCCGAGATCGCCCAGGGCCACGCCACGACCCTCGCGATCGTGGCCAACCGCTGCGACCCCGACCGGGTCGACGCCGTGCGCGACCGCCTGGCCGGCCGGGGGGTGCCGCGGTGGGCGATTCCCGAGGTGCCGCTGCTGTCCGCACCCGTCATGGGCGACCTGGTGTCGGTGCTCGGCGGCGAGCTGCTCCTGGGGGACGGGGCGCTGCTGGCGCGCGAGGTCGAGCACACGCTGGTCTGCGCCATGAACGCCGAGCACGTGCTGGAGCGGCTGCGCGACGGGCAGCTCTGCATCGTCGCCGGCGACCGCCCCGACGTGCTCATCACCCTCGCCACCGCCCACGCCGCCGAGGGGCCCCCGTCGCTCGCGGGCATCCTCCTCAACGGCGGCTTCCGCCCGTCCGGTCCCGTCCTCGACCTGGTCGGCAGGCTCGGCCACCGCCTGCCCGTGATCCTGACGGGCTACGACACCTACGACACGGCCCGCATCGTGTCCTCCAGCCGGGGCATGCTCGGGCGCGGCACGCAGCGCAAGATCGACACGGCGCTGAGCCTGTTCGAGCAGCACGTCGAGGCCGACGCGCTCGTGCGCGGGCTCGACGTCCGGCGGAGCGAGGTCGTCACGCCGCTCATGTTCGAGTCGATGCTGCTGGAGCGCGCCAGGGCCGACCGCCGCTGCATCGTGCTGCCGGAGAGCGGCGACGAGCGCATCCTGCGGGCCGCCTCCACGCTGCTCTCCCGCCAGGCCGCCGACCTCATCCTGCTGGGCGTCGAGTCGGAGGTCCAAGCGCGGGCCGCCGAGCTGGGGCTCCACCTCGACGGCGCCCGCGTGGTCGACCCCGCCGCGTCCAACCTCATCGAGCCGTTCGCCGCCGAGTACCACCGGCTGCGGGCGCACCGGGGGGTGACGCCCGAGCGGGCCTACGAGATCGTCCACGGCCTTTCGTACTTCGGCACGATGATGGTCCACATGGGCGAGGCCGACGGCATGGTCTCGGGCGCCGCCCACACCACCGCCCACACCATCACCCCGGCGTTCGAGATCATCAAGACGACGCCCGACACGTCGATCGTGTCGTCGGTGATCTTCATCTGCCTCGACGACCGCGTGCTCGTGTACGGCGACTGCGCCGTCGTGCGCGACCCGACCGCCGAGCAGCTGGCCGACATCGCCATCTCGTCGGCGATGACGGCCGCCCGGTTCGGGATCGAACCCCGGGTGGCGATGCTGTCCTACGCCACCGGCGCGTCGAGCACGGGGGCCGACGTCGACAAGGTCCGCCTGGCGACCCAGCTCGTGGAGCGCCGGCGGCCCGACCTCTCCGTCGACGGCCCGATCCAGTACGACGCCGCCGTCGACGCGTCGGTGGCGCGGGCCAAGCTGCCCGGCTCGCACCTGGGCGGGCGGGCGACGGTGTTCGTGTTCCCCGACCTCAACACCGGCAACAACACCTACAAGGCCGTCCAGCGCTCGGCCGGCGCCGTGGCCGTGGGCCCCGTGCTGCAGGGGCTGAAGAAGCCGGTCAACGACCTGTCGCGGGGCGCGACCGTGCGCGACATCGTGAACACCGTGGCCATCACCGCGATCCAGGCGCAGGCGGCTCCCGGCGCCATGGGCACCGGTGGCCGCGCGTGAGCGCCACCGTCCTGGTCGTCAACTCGGGCTCGTCGTCGATCAAGTACCGGCTGATCGAGGCCGGCACCGGGACGTCCATCACGTCCGGCCTGGTGGAGCGCATCGGCGAGGACGACCCCCGCGTGATGCACACCGGCGCCGGCCGCACCGTCGAGCGGCGGGTGCCGGTCGCCGACCACCGCGCCGGCATGCGCCTGGTGCTCGCCCTCTTCGACGAGGTAGGGCCGCGGCTGCGCGAGGCCGGCATCGTGGCCGTCGGCCACCGCGTGGTCATGGGCGGCACGTACTTCGACGGCCCGACCCGCATCGACGACGACGTGGAGGCCGTCATCGACCGCCTCGCGCCGCTCGCGCCGCTGCACAACCCCCCGAACCTCGCCGCCATCCGGATCGGGCGCGAGCTGCTCCCCGACGTCCCCCACGTCGCCGTGTTCGACACCGCCTTCTTCCGCGATCTGCCGGCGGCGGCCGCCACCTACGCCCTCGACCGTGCCGTCGCCGAGCGGTACGGCGTGCGCCGCTACGGCTTCCACGGCACCTCGCACCAGTACGTGTCGGCCACGGTGGCGGAGGTGCTCGGCCGCGACCTGGCCGAGCTGCGGCAGATCGTGTTGCACCTGGGCAACGGCGCCTCGGCGTCGGCGGTCGTCGGCGGCCGCGCGGTCGAGACGTCGATGGGCCTCACCCCGCTCGAAGGCCTGGTCATGGGCACCCGCACCGGTGACATCGACCCGGCCGTGGCGTTCCACCTGGCACGCAGCGCCGGCCTCGGCATCGACGAGCTCGACCACCTCTTCAACCACCGCTCCGGCCTGAAGGGCATGACCGGCGAGAACGACATGCGCGAGGTCCACCGGCTCATCGCCGCGGGCGACCCCGCCGCCCGCCTGGCCCTCGACGTCTACGTGCACCGGCTGCGGAAGTACATCGGCGCCTACACCGCCGTCATGGGCGGCCTCGACGTCCTGACCTTCACCGCCGGTGTCGGCGAGCACGACGCCGTGGTCCGGCGCGAGACCGCCGACGGCCTCGCCCACCTCGGCATCGCGGTCGACGCGGAGCGCAACGATGGGCCCGGCGGCGCACCCCGGGTCATCTCCCCGGCCGGCGCGC
>DASSGC010000376.1:0-3314 GCA_035693765.1 Acidimicrobiales bacterium | reverse complement strand
ACCGCATCGGTAAGGCCGCGAAGGTCAAGGAGAAGCGCGAGCGCTGATCGGCGCTCACCGCCGCCGGTCTCGCCGGGCCGCGTCGGCGAGCGGAGCCTCCAACCTGGGGCCGACGAACGACGCCCTGCTCGACGGGGTCGTCGAGCGGGTCGAGGAGTACCGCTCGGTCAACGGCCTCGCCGACGACGTCGCGGTGCCGGTCGACGCCGTGACCGCGTCGGGGTCCGGGCTCGACCCCCACATCTCGGAGGCGAACGCCCGCCTGCAGGCGCCCCGGGTGGCGCGTGCCCGGGGGCTGCGGGTCGAGGAGGTGCTGGCGCTGGTCGCCGAGCACACCGACGAGCAGCCACTCGGGTTCCTCGGCGAGGACGCCGTGAACGTGCTCGAGCTCAACCTCGCCCTCGACGGGTCCGGGTAGCGGGAGACTGGACGCCATGGCCCGCGGCACCCTGCGCGTCTACCTCGGCGCGGCGCCGGGCGTCGGCAAGACGTTCGCGATGCTCAACGAAGGACGGCGCCGGCGCGACCGCGGCACCGACGTGGTCGTCGGCCTCGTCGAGAGCCACGGCCGCCGGAGGACCGCCGAGCAGATCGGCGACCTCGAGGTGGTGCCCCGCCGCACCGCGGGCTACCGGGGCGCCACCTTCGAGGAGATGGACGTCGACGCCGTCCTCGCCCGCCATCCCCGGGTGGCGCTGGTCGACGAGCTCGCCCACACCAATGTTCCCGGCTCGCGCAACGCCAAACGCTGGCAGGACGTCGACGAGCTGCTCGCCGCCGGGATCGACGTCATCTCGACCGTCAACATCCAACACCTCGAGTCGATCAACGACGTCGTCGAGCGGATCACCGGCATCGTCCAGCGCGAGACCATCCCCGACCACATCGTCCGCGGCGCCGACCAGGTCGAGCTGGTCGACATGAGCCCCGAGGCGCTGCGGCGCCGCATGGCCCACGGCAACGTCTACGCGGCGGAGATGATCGATGCCGCCCTCACCAACTACTTCCGCGAGGGCAACCTCGCCGCCCTGCGCGAGCTCGCCCTGCTGTGGGTCGCCGACCAGGTCGACGTGGCGCTGGAGGACTACCGCGAGCGCCACGGCATCACCGAGACGTGGGAGACCCGCGAGCGGGTGGTCGTGGCGCTCACCGGGGCGCCGGGCACCGAGGACCTGCTGCGCCGCGCGGCCCGCATCGCCCAGCGCACCCACGGTGAGCTGCTGGGTGTCCACGTCCGCAGCCAGGAAGGGCTGGCCGGGCCCCCCGACGAGCTGCTCGCCACGCACCGGCGGCTGCTGGAGGAGGTGGGGGGCGAGTACCACGAGACGGCCGGCAGCGACATCGCCGCCGCGCTGCTCGACTTCGCCCGCGCCGAGAACGCCACCCAGATCGTCCTGGGCAGCAGCCGCCGCAGCCGCTGGGACGAGATCACCCGGGGCTCGATCATCAACCGCGTGGTCCGGCTGTCCGGGCCGATCGACGTCCACGTGGTCTCCCACGAACCGCTGGGCGAGGAGCGCCCGTCGCTGCGTCGCCTGTCGCGCCGGCGGGCCAGCGTGGCGCCCCGGCGCCGCCTGTTGGCCTGGGCGCTGACGCTCGGCGGCCTGCCCGCCTTCACGGCGGGCCTCACCCAGGCGCGAGACGACCTCGGCCTGCCCACCGTCATCGTCCTGTACCTGCTGTTCGTGGTGGTCGACGCCGCCATCGGCGGGATCGCGCCCGCCCTGGTGGCCGCGGTGGCCGGTTTCCTCGCCGTCAACTGGTACTTCACGCCACCGCTGCACACCTGGACCGTGGCGGAGGGCGAGAACGTCGTCGCCCTCGCCGCCTACCTGCTCACCGCGATCATCGTCAGCGGCCTGGTCGCCGTCGCGGCCCGCCGCACGGCGGAGGCCGCCCGGGCCGGCGCCGAAGCGCAGACCCTCTCGGCGCTGGCCAGCGGCGTGGTCGACGCCGACCCGCTCCCGGCGCTGATCTCGCACCTGCGGCGGTCCTTCGCGCTGTCGGGCGCGGCGCTGCTGCGCCGCACCGACGACGGCTGGGTCGTCGAGGCCTCCGACGGCGACAGCGGCGTCACGACCCCCGAGGCCGCCGACGACACGCACGCCGTCGGCCCCGAGCTCGTGCTCGCGCTGTCCGGTGGCGACCTGGCGGCGGAGGACCGCGGGGTGCTCAACGCCTTCGCGGCCAACCTGGCCGTGGCCCTCGACCGCCGCCGGCTCCACGTCCAGGCGGCCAGGGCGACGGCGCTGGCCGAGGCGAACGAGCTGCGGAGCGCGCTCCTCCAGGCCGTGTCGCACGACCTGCGCACCCCGCTCGCCGGCATCAAGGCGTCGGTCAACAGCCTGCGCCAGCCCGACGTCACCTGGACCCCCGCGGAGACCGCCGAGTTCCTCGCCACCGTCGAGGACGAGACCGACCGCCTCACCAACCTGGTCGACAACCTCCTGGACATGTCCCGCATCCATGCCGACGCCGTCGCACCCGCCCTCCGCCCCACCACGCTCGACGAGGTGGTGCCCGCCGCCCTCGCCGGCCTCGGGCCCCGTGCCCGCGACGTCGTCGTGGACGTGCCCGAGACCGTCCCGCCGGTCGAGGCCGACCCGGCCCTGCTGGAGCGCGTTGTCGCCAATCTCGTCGACAATGCCGTCACCCATGGTGGCGACCTCTGCCTGGTCCGCGTCGAGGCCGGTCTCGCCGCAGGCCAGGTGCTCCTGCGGGTCGTCGACCGGGGGAAGGGCATCCCGCTCGAGGACCGGGAGCGCATCTTCCACCCGTTCCAGCGCCTCGACGACACGGCCCCCCGCCGGGGCGCAGGCGTGGGGCTCGGGCTGGCGGTCGCCCGGGGGTTCACCCGAGCCATGGGTGGCGAGCTCACCATCGAGGACACGCCCGGCGGCGGGACGACGATGATCGTCGAGCTGAAGGCCCGACCGTGAGCCGCGTGCTGGTCGTCGACGACGAGCCGCCCATCCTGCGGGCCCTGCTGGCCAACCTGCGGGCGCGCGGCTACCAGCCCGACGCCGCGGCGACCGGTGAGGACGCCCTCCGCCTCGCCGCCCGGCACCATCCCGACGTGGTGGTGCTCGACCTCGGCCTGCCGGGCATGAGCGGGATCGAGGTCATCCGCGGGCTGCGGGGCTGGACCACCGTGCCGATCATCGTCCTGTCGGCACGCGGCGCCGAGCGTGACAAGGTCGCCGCGCTCGACGCCGGCGCCGACGACTACGTCACCAAGCCGTTCGCGATGCCCGAGCTCATGGCGCGGCTGCGTGCCTCCGTGCGGCGCTCGGCCGGCTCCGCGCGCGACGGGT
>DASSGC010000375.1:0-9789 GCA_035693765.1 Acidimicrobiales bacterium | reverse complement strand
ATCCTCTGCTCCGCGCCCTGCCGCGAGCCGCTGCACACCCGGCTGCTGCTGGAGTTCGTCAACGGCTACCGGCTCGCCTACGACTGCCCGCGGAGGCTGGGGCGCATCTCCCTCGCCGCTGACGTCGAGCGGTTCGTCGCCGAGCAGAGGTTGGGGCCCGACGCCTCGGCTCGGACCTCGACGGCCTGACACTGGCGCTGGGGCACGGCCGTGCGGCGGTGAAGGCGACAGTGCTGAACCAGCACGCGATCGCGGGGCCGGGAAACATCGACGGCGACGAAGTGGTGTTCCAGGCGGGGATCCACCCGCGAACCCCCGTGAACGCGCTTGATGCCGGCGTTCGTCGTTCGCTGGCTCGCCGGATCCGGCGCGTGCCGCCACTGCAGTCGAGCGCGGCGCCTATCCCGTGGCCCTGCCGCGCTCCTGGCTCCTGCATCGAGACCCTAGCCGGCGCGCCCGATCGTACGCAGTTGCTGGTAGAGGTGCCGTTCGCCGTCGGTCGGGTGTTCGGGGACGCGCACCGTGATGTTCACATGAAGGTCGCCTCGCCCGGGCCGGCCGAGGCGGGGAAGGCCCCTGCCCGCGAGGTGCAGGACGGTTCCCGATTGGGTGCCGGCGGGGACGGTCAGGGAGACATTGCCGTCGAGGGTGGGGACGATCCGGCTGGTGCCCAGCACGGCGTCGGGCACGGTGACCTCCTCGCCCCGCCAGAGGTCGGCGCCGCGGCGGACGAACCGGGGGTCGGGCGCGGTCTCGACCACGACGTAGGCGTCACCGGGTTCGCCGTCCGGAACCGGGCTCGGCATGCCGTGCGCCGGGATGCGCAGCGCGGTTCCGTCCTCGACGCCGGCGGGGATCCGGACCTTGACGGCGTCGTGGCGGACGACCTCGCCGCGCCCGCCGCAGGCGGGACAGGGGTCCTCGATGATGGTCCCCCTCCCGGCGCAGGTCGCGCAGGTGATGATCTGCTGGACGACTACATCGCCCCGCCGGCTGCTCGTGGTGTGCTGCCCCGTGCCGGCGCATGCCTGGCAGGGCACGGGCTCGGTGCCGGGCCGCGCACCCGACCCGCCGCAGGTGGCACACGGAGCGGGTCGGTCGATGACCACGGTCTGTTCCCCGCCGGATACGACCCGGTCGAGGGTGATCGTGACCGGCACCTCCACATCGGCACCGCGGGGCGGGCCTCGCCGCCCCCGACGGCCGAAGAGCCGCTCGAACAGGCCTCCTTCGAGATCGAACCCGAAACCACCGAAGAGGTCACCGAAGTCGATGCCCGTCCAGAGGTCCTCCGGCGAGATACCGGCCACACCCGGGAAGCCGTGGGCGTCGTACTCGGCCCGCTTGCGGGGATCGGACACGACCGCGTAGGCCTCGGCAATCTCCCTGAAGCGTTCCTCGGCATCGGGCTCCTTGCTCCGGTCGGGGTGGTACTTGAGGGCCAGGCGCCGGAAGGCGTCCTTGATGGCCGTCTCGTCGGCGTCGCGGGGGACACCAAGGATCTCGTAGTAGTCCCGCGGTGTGGTCGCCATGGAGGCTCCCTGGTGCCCGTCAGGCCTCCTCGTGGTCGGCGTTCACGACCCGGGCGTGCCCTGCGCCGGGAGCGCCGCCCCGGCCGGGACCGCCGGCGGGGGTCGGACCCTCCGGAGAACCGGCGGCCGCCTGGGCGTACAACGCGGCGCCCGCCTCCTGCAGCACCGTTTTGAGTTGCTCGGCCCGCGGCCCGGCCTGTTCGGCATCGCGCGCGGACACGGCCTCCCTGGTCTCGCGCAGGGCCGTCTCGACCCGCGCGCGCAGGTCGGCGGCGAGCTTGTCACCGTGATCGGCGAGCGTGCGTTCCGCCTCGTAGCAGACGGCGTCGGCGTCGTTGAGCTTCTTGGCCGCTTCGCGGCGCGTGCGGTCCTCGTCGGCGTAGCGCTCGGCCTCGTCGATCATGCGCTGCTTGTCGGCGTCGGCGAGCCGTGTGGAGCCCGTGATGCGGATCGACTGGGCCTTGCCCGTGGCGGTGTCGGTGGCCGTGACGTCGAGAATGCCGTTGGCGTCGATGTCGAAGGTCACGTCGATCTTGGGGACCCCGCGTGGCGCGGGCGGGATGCCGTCGAGGTTGAACTGGCCGAGGCCGGTGTTGTCGGCTGACATCGGACGCTCGCCCTGGAACACGTGGATCGTCACGCTCGTCTGCATGTCGGCCGCGGTGGTGAAGCTCTCGGTCTTGCGCACCGGGATGGGTGTGTTGCGGGCGATGAGCGATGTCGCGATGCCGCCCAGCGTCTCGACGCCGAGGGTGAGCGGCGTGACGTCGACCAGGACGATCTCGCCGACCTCGCCGGTCAGCACCCCGGCCTGGATGGCGGCACCGCTGGCGACGCACTCCATGGGATCGACCCCCATCTCGGCCTTGCGGGCGAACAGCTCCTCGAAGAAGGCGCGCACCGCCGGCATCCGCGTGGGCCCGCCGACGAACACGACACGGTCGATCTGGGCCGGCGTCACCCCCGCGTCCCGCAGGGCCTGGTCGACCGGGCCGCGGCAGCGCTCGATGACCGGTCGCACGAGGTGCTCGAGCTCTGCCCGCGAGAGGTCGAGCTCGAGGTGCCTGGGCTCGCCGCCGACCGCGCCCAGATAGGGGAGGCTCACATGGGTCGTGGCGGTGGTCGACAGCTCGACCTTGGCGAGCTCCGCCGCCTCGCGCAGCCTGGCGCTCGCTTTGGGGTCGGCCCGTGCGTCGATGCCCGTCTGCTCGAGGAAGCGATCGGCTAGGCGGTCGAGCACCCGCTGGTCCATGTCGGTGCCCCCGAGATGGGTGTCGCCGCTCGTCGCCTTGACCTCGAACACACCCCGGCCGAACTCGAGGATCGTGACATCGAGGGTGCCGCCCCCCAGATCGATCACCGCGATGCACAGCTCCTCGCCGGCCCGGTCCAGGCCGTAGGCCAGCGAGGCAGCCGTGGGCTCGTTCACGAGACGGGCCACCTCGATCCCCGCGATCGCGCACGCGTCCTTGGTCGCGCTGCGCTGGTTGTCGTCGAAGTACGCAGGCACGGTCACCACCGCCCTGGTCACCGCCTCGCCCAGGAACGCCTCGGCGTCGCGCTCGATCTTCTGGAGCAGGAAGGCGGAGAGCTGCTCGGGCGTGAACTCCCGGTCGCGGAGGTTCATGGTCACACGCCGGCCCATGGAGCGCTTGAAAGCGGTCGCCGTCCCTTCCGGGTTGGCGGGTGCCTGGCGACGGGCGGGCTCACCCACCAGCATCTGCCCGTCCGGAGTCACGGCCACGTAGCTGGGGAACGCCTTGCCCCCCAGGCTCACCCCCTCGGCGCTGGGGATCATCACGGGGCGGCCCCCGCGCAGCACCGCCGCCGCCGAGTTGGACGTCCCCAGATCGATGCCGACGATGGCCATGGGCACCTCCTCTCCGTCCGTGGCGCCGCCGGCACGACGACCGTCGGCCGCCGCGCCGCTGCGAGCACCAGGAAACCCTGCTCAGAGTCTCCATCAGAGGGTACGGTGCCAAACCTTGCCCTATCCGTGGCGGTGGTGGAAGGGCCGGAGGTCCTATTTACGCCGCCACCCCCGGCGAGACATCACCTGCCGGCCGCCTCGATGAGGAGCGGTTGGAGGAGGTCGCGCATCGACACCATCCCGGTCACGGTTCCGTCCTCGTTGACGAGCGGAACGTGGCGGATGACGTCGTCGAGCATCAGGAAGGCCACGTCCAGCAGCGGGTCGTCCGGGCGCGCCGAGATCACGCGCCGGGTCATGGCGTGCTCCGCGGTGCCGGCGTCGGCCCCCTGGGCGAGCTGCGTGACCACGTCGCGCTCCGAGATGACGCCGACCGGCTGCTCGGCGGTGCCGACCACGGCCGCCCCCACGGACTGCTCCCACAGCGTGCGTGCGACACGTCGCAGCGAGTCGCCGGGCGCCACCAGCACCGGCGGGCGGGTCACCTCGCGGGCACGATCTCTGAGGGTGATGCTCATCGATTGCTCCTCTCGTGCGCTCGAGGTCACGCGTGGACGTCGGGCCTCGTTTGGGCGCCGGCTCTCCTCGTCACCCGGATACGGCCGAGGCGCCGGCCGCGGACCCGTTCGGCACGCAGCGTGTAGTCCCCGTAGTCCGCTGCCTCGCCCTCGGCCGGGAGGTGGCCGAGCAGCGCGCACACAAAGCCCGCGGCCGTGTCCCAATCCCCGTGAGGCAAACCCAGACCGAGCAGGTCGTTGACCTCGTCGATCCGGATCCGTCCGCTGATGCGCACGGCGCCGTCGCCATGAGGCTCTACCAGGGGCTCTTCGACGTCGTACTCATCGGCGATCTCGCCGACCAGCTCCTCGACGAGATCTTCGATGGTCACCAGGCCCGCGGTGTCGCCGTACTCGTCCACGACGATCGCCATGTGGAAGCGACCCCGTTGCATCTCGGGCAGCAGTTCGGCGATGCGCTTGGTCTCGGGCACGAGGTGCGCCGGCCGGAGCAGATGGCGCACGGGCTCGGCGCTCCGCCCTTCCCGTTGCGCGCGCATCAAGTCCCGGGCGTAGACGAGGCCCGTGACATCGTCGATCGACGGGTCGACCGCCGGCAGCCGGCTCAGGCCGGCGGCCATGGCCACATCCATCGCCTCCTGCACCGTGGCGGCCACCTTCGTCGTCACCATATCCGGTCGGGGAACCATGACCTCGCGGACGACGGTGTCGCCGAACTCGATGGTCGAGCGGATCCAGGCGCGTTCGCGCCGTTCGATCACCTCCTGCTCGGCGGCCACGTCCGCCATGGCGAGCAGTTCGGCTTCGGACACGAACGGTCCCTGGCGCAGCCCCTTGCCGGGGAGGACGACGTTCGCAAGGCCGATGAGCGCCCGTGTGACAAGACGCAGGAACGGAAGGCCGGCGAGCACGGTGACCACGGGCGCCGCAAGCAGGGCAGCGTGGTCGTGGTGCTGCATGGCCCAGGTCTTTGGTGCCGCCTCGGCCAGCGCGAAGAACACGATGATCTCGCCGGCGGCCGCGGCCGCGACGCCGACGGGACCGAGATGCCGCCCCGCGAGCACCCCGACGAGCGTGGCCGCCACAAGCTGGCAGATCAGCACTACGAGGAGGAGGGGACCGAGGAACCGCTCCGGATGGTCGGTCAGCCGCGCGAGCGCCTCACTGCCACGACGGTGCTCGGCGCGCAGCCCGGCGGCGCGGGCCGGGCTCGTGCGCGTCAGGCTCGTCTCGGCCATCGCCAGGAACGCGGCCAAGCCCGCGAGCACGACGATCGCGGCGACGAGGGCAGCGTCTGCACTCACATGACGATCTCACTGCTGGTGTGCTGGGCGGGGAAGGGCCGAAGGTCCACTTCGGGACCGGGATCCCTGACGCGGGGTCATCAGCGCGGCTTTCACGTCGCGTCCCGCCGTCGCATCGTCGTGCCAGGCGCGATGGCGGTCACCGAGCGACGTCGACCACGCTGACGGGCAACAGGAGCACGGGCACGGTCGAACCCCCGAGCACGTCGCGGACCCCGGCGGCGTGGCCAGCCGAGCTGTCCTGTGACCAGCTCAACACGATCAGGTCCGCCCCCTGTTCGCCACACACCTCGCCGACTCGGGTGCTGACCGGGCCGGTCCGCCACTCGATGCGGGTGGCCGGCGGGCAGTAGCGGGCCAGGAACTCGCCGCCGAGCAGGTCCAGGTCCCGGCCCGGGCGGTCGAGCACGCGAGGCACGGTGGCGGAGGTGAAGACGTGGAGCACGACGAGCTCGACCTCGTCGACGACCAGGGGCCAGAGGCCCTCGAGGACGGGACGCGACGACTCTTCGCTGCCTTCCAGGGGCAACAGCAGACGCCTGAACGGCCGGGGTGATATGCCGACGGCATCGGGCGGCACCACGACCGTGGGCTTGTTTGCCTGTTCCACCACCCGGAGCGCGGTCCGGCCGGTGGGGCGGCGACCACCGGGCGTCGAGCGTGCGCCGACGACCGCGGCGATGACGTGCGGGGCGGCGACGGCGTCGAGCACGGCACGCCCGACGGGGCCGCGGACGAGGCGGAGCGGGACGCCGTTGGTCGCGGCGAGCGCGTCGAGGGTCTCGACGCGGTCGTCGCCGACGTGCACTGCTTCGACCTCGGCCCCCATGAGCTGGCCGATCCCCAGGGCGGTCTCGATGACCGGCCGGGCGGCGGCGCTCGCGTCGACAGCGGCAACGACCTGTCTCATGGTTCACTCGTCTCGATGGGGAGGGTCGTTGCCGGGGGCTCGCACCGCTGGGCGGGCGCGGCGGCGATGCGCACGGCGAGGGGCTGCGTGCAGCTGACGGTGACGTGGTCGCGTTCGGCTCGGATGCCGACGGGGTGACCGAGGAAGCGAAACCGCACGGCGACCGCGTCCCAGGCCGACGGCAGGCAGGGGTCGACGTCCAGGGTCGTCCCGGCCGGGTGCAGGCCGAGGAAGCCGTGCGCGAGGGCCTGCCAGACCCCGCCGAAGGTGGCGAGGTGCAGGCCACCGGCCGTGGTGCCGGTGATGTCGTCGAGGTCGAGCCGGGCGGCGAGACGGAACAGCGCCAGGGCCTTTTCCGGCTGGCGGGCACGGGCGAACTGCGCGGCGTAGATGGCAGGTGACAGCGAGCTTCCGTGCGCTGTGCGAGGCGCGTAGTAGGCCAGGTCTGCGGCCAGGGAGCCGGCCACCACCTCGTCCGGAAGGAGGTGGTGCAGCATGACGACGTCGGCCTGCTTGATCAGCTGGGAACCGGCCACGCGCTGGGCGCCGAGCAGCAGGTCGGCCGCGACCGGTGGTGGAGCGATGTCGGCGGCCAGCAGCGGCTCGAGCTGCCAGTAGCCGGCGAACTGCTCGTGGAGGCGACGCTCGGGGTCGTAGCCGTTGACCAGGGCATCGGCCAGGGCCCGCCAGGTCCGGGCCTCCGCCACGTCGCCGCCGGACGCCCCCACGAGGTCGGCGGCCCGGCGTAGGTTCCAGCGGGCCATGCCGTTCGTGTAGGCGTTGTCGTCCACGACGGCGTGGTACTCGTCGGGCCCCATGACCCCATCCAGATGAGCGCGGCCGTCAACCCCGCGCCGGATACGGCTGGCCCAATAGCGGGCGGTCTCGACGAGCAATGGGCGACCCGGCCCGGCGAGGAACGCTGCGTCGCCGCTCCACGCCGTGTAGCGGCATGCGGCCCAGGCGACATCGGCCACGATGTGCTCCTCGTAGTCGTCGGTGAGGATCGGGATGGGCTCGCCCCGGGACCCCCAGACCTGGGCAGGCGTGACCTCGGTCCCGTCGCCAGCCGACTCCCAAGGGAACCGGGCGCCGCGCAGGCCAAGGCGCGCCGCGGCGGCGCAGGCCGCGGGCAGCCGCCGGATCCGGTACTCCACCATGGCCCGGGCGGCAGCGGGACGAATGGCCGCCAGTGCGGGGAGCACGAATACGTCGGCATCCCAGAACACGTGGCCGCCGTACGCACGCCCGGTGAGACCGCGGGCACCGACGGCTGCCTCGCCCTGGTCGGGGGCGGCGCCGAGCAGGTGGAACACCGCGAACCGGGCCGCGAGCTCGGCGTCGGCGTCGCCCTCGATGCGCACATCTGCGTCGGCCCACCGCTGCACCCACGCCTGCCGGTGCTCGGCGAGCAGGTTGTCGAACCCCACGCCGTCCACCTCCGCTAGCCCATCGAGCGCCTCGTCCCACTCCGGGACGCGCGATGTGTCGGCCGCCCATGCGGCCACCCGCTCGACGGTCCGGCGGCCACCCGTGACATGGCTCCGGTCCCGGGCGGCGATGGCGATCCCGCCGCCGTCGGGCGTGGCGCGGGCCCGGGCAAGCTCCGCGCCGTGTTCCCGCCGGTGCTCGAGCTCGTCGTCATCGCGTGCGGCGATGTCACCGCCGCCGCTGAGCCGTGCCGCTGGCCCCTCTGCCCGCAGCGCGAGCGCGGCTGGCCGCGCCGCGGACAGGAACCGCAGGGTGCGCAGGCCCGAACGGTCGTGCCGGGCCAGCACACCGGTGCGCAGATCGATCACGCGGTCGTCCGTCCCGCGATCGGTCGGTGCGATCTCCAGGGCGTCCCATCGTGGCCCGGCCAGCAGCTCGGGCATCGGGCCGGACGTGTAGATCCCGTTGACAGCGAAGAGCGGCAGGCCTGCCGGCCCGTCTTCCTCACGCTCGCCGCGGCTGCCGGCCCAGCCGTTGGCGAGCGCTCCGAGCGACGCACCGACTCGCTGCATCGCGGGCGCGTCGGGCAACGCCAGGACCCAGGCAGGATCGACATCGATGGAGGGCACTCGGCGGTCGCTCCGCCGGGCGAGCTGAACGTCGAGGAGCTCGAGGGCCCGAGCCGGTCCGCCACCCAGGTGGACGACCGCTGGCGGGCAGCCGCCCGGCTCCAGGCCCACCGACACGGCGGACGCCCGGACGAGCTCGGCGACGAGCATAAGGGAATCGCTCCCGGGCGCCCCGCCAACGCGGCCGAACTCGTCACCCACCACGAGTACCAGCCCGCCGGTGATGCCCCGCTCAGCGAGCCATGCTGCGGCCCACCGGGCGGAGTCCGCCTTGTCGGCCAGCCCGATCTCGACATGCTTCACGTCGCTGGCCATCCGGGGGTCCGCGAGCCCGCCCGCCAGCGCGGCGACGGTCGCGGCTCGTCGCCACACAAGCGAGGGCCCGGCGGCGGTGACGGCGAACACCTCGGACCCGCGGCTGACGCACAGGTGGAGATGTCCCGGGCCTGTGGGTCGAGCGACCAGCTGACCGTCGACGTCGCCGATGTGGGATCCACTCACGACGAACACGTGGACGCCTGTGGTGCACAGCTCCTCGACGCGCGCCCGCACCCGCGATGCATCGGCCTGTCGGTCGGGCACCGCAGTTCCGTACCAATCGAGGATCACCGCCTCGAAGGTCGTCTCGACAAGCGCCATCGGAAGGCCGTGCCCGACCCCTCGATGGCGTACACGCTCGGCGTTCGCTCCCGCCGACTGCTGTTGAGGTCGGTGGCCCGACGGCGCCGGCGCGTCGCCCGGGGGACGTCGCATGTGGGCCATGCGCGAACGGTAAGCCAGTCGTCCGCGGCGCGCCCAGGGTCGTTGGTCAGCTCGCGCCGGAGGCGCGGCGACAGGCTCTGGTCAGGGAGCGGCCCAGGCGGGAGCATGGAACCAACAGGAACATGGAGCCAACATGACGGTGCAAACGTGGCTGATCCACATCGCCCCAGAAGACTGCGCGGACCTGCTGGCAACGTCCGCACTGGGGCGCCTCGGCGTCGTGGTGGACGGTCGTCCGGAGATCTTCCCGGTGAACCACGTCTATGACCGCGCGTCTGGCTGTGTCGTGTTCCCGACGAACGCGCGGACGAAGTTACACGGCGCGCTCAACTGGCCGTGGGTGGCCTATGAGGTCGATGGTGTCGAACCGGACGGCGACAGCGGGTGGAGCGTGATGGTTGTTGGCCGAGCAGAGGAGATCACCGATGCCGACGAGATCGCCCGTGCCGCAAGGGATCGGCACGTATTGTGGCGCCCTGCCGACGGCGCGCACTGGGTGCGGATCGTACCTTCGAAGGTAACGGGACGCCGGATCAGGGCCGTCGTTCCGTAACGGTCGAGTTGCGACGCCGGGTCAGGGTTGGAGGCCGGGAGTGATCTCTGTGGTCGCCTGGTGCTCCAGGCAGAACCGGGTTGCCGGTCGTGCCACCAGTCGCTCGTCGGGGATCTCGCGGCCGCAGGCCTCGCATCGGCCGTAGGCCCCGCGGTCGAGGCGGGCGAGGGCGCGATGCGCATCGGCGATCTTCTCGTCGACGTCCTCGAGCAGCGACAGG
>DASSGC010000374.1:0-2551 GCA_035693765.1 Acidimicrobiales bacterium | reverse complement strand
TCGCGAGCCTGATCCAGGTCCTCACCCAGTACTTCACCGACACCAAGTACAAGCCCGTGCAGGAGATCGCCGAGTCCACGCAGACGGGTCCGGCGACGACGATCCTGTCCGGCTTCTCCATCGGCATGGAGTCGACCGTCTGGAGCCTGTTGATCATCGCCGGGGTCATCTCCGCCGCCTATGTCCTCGGGGACGGCACCCTCGAGGCGCTCTACTTCATCTCGCTGACCGGCATGGGGATGCTCACGACCGTCGGCGTGATCGTCTCGATGGACACGTACGGCCCGGTCTCGGACAACGCGCAGGGCATCGCCGAGATGTCCGGTGAGTTCGAGGGTCGGCCCGCGCAGGTGCTCCGCGGGTTGGACGCCGTCGGCAACTCGACGAAGGCGATCACGAAGGGGATGGCGATCGCGACCGCGGTCATCGCCGCCACGTCGCTGTTCGGCTCGTTCGAGGAGGCGCTCAAGGAGGCGGGCTACGACTTCCTCGGGATCCGCGTCGACCAGCCGGACGTGCTCGTCGGCCTGCTGATCGGCGGCTCGGTCGCCTTCCTGTTCTCGTCGCTCGCGATCCGAGCGGTGGGTCGTGCGGCCGCGCAGGTCGTCGTCGAGGTCCGGAGCCAGTTCCGGAACCACCCGGGCATCATGACGTACGAGGAGAAGCCGGACTACGCCCGGGTCGTCGACATCTGCACGAAGACCTCGTTGCGCGAGCTCATGACCCCGGGGCTGCTCGCGGTGCTGTCGCCGATCATCGTCGGGTTCATCTTCGGCGCCGAGGCGCTGGGGGCGTTCCTGGCCGGGGCGATCCTCACCGGCCAGCTGCTCGCCGTGATGCTCTCGAACTCGGGCGGCGCCTGGGACAACGCGAAGAAGTTCATCGAGGAGGGGCACTACGGCGGGAAGGGCTCGGACCAGCACAAGGCCGCGGTCATCGGCGACACCGTCGGCGACCCGTTCAAGGACACGGCCGGCCCGGCGCTGAACCCGCTCATCAAGGTGATGAACCTGGTCGCGCTGCTCCTCGCGCCGCTCGTCGTCGACTGGAGCGACGACGACGTCGTGCGGATCGTCGTGGGCGTCGTCGCGGCGCTGGTCGTGGCGGGCGCCGTCTGGGTCTCGAAGTCGCGCAAGCGCGAGTCGATGGTCCAGGAGCTCGAGTCCGAGATGACGGCCTCCTGAGGCCGGTCCGGCAGGCTCGCCCATGGGGCTCCTCGACGGCGTGCGACGCTTCCTCCACCGGATGGCGGAGAGCGACGAGCAGCGCCTGCAGGACGAGATCCAGGCGTGGGCCGCGGCCATCCCCGGCACCTCACCGATCGCCGAGGCCCCGACCCGAACGCCCGTGAAGATCGCGGGCGTCGTCCGGCGGATCACCGTGCACCCGGAGCACGGGCTCGAGGCGCTCGAGGCGCTGCTCGCCGACGGCACCGGCGAGATGTCGGTGCTGTGGATGGGGCGGCGGTCGATCCCCGGGCTGACCCTGGGAACGCGGGTGGTGGTCGAGGGCGTCGTCGGGGAGCAGCGGCAGGGGCGCCGGATGGTGAACCCGAGCTTCGAGTTCAGCGCCTGAGACCTAGACCGAACGGACGGGTCAAGTTCGGGCCGGCGGCGCGCCGATAGCAACAGCATGAAACTGCTGCGCACCACCATGATGGCGCTGGCGGCGCTCATCGTCGCCGGCACCGTGGCGTCGGCCGCCACGTCGTTCGACGAGGTCCCAGACCCCGAGCCCACCGTCTCGCCGAGCCCGTCCGTCGAGCCCACCGTCTCGCCCTCTCCGGAGCCCTCTCCGGAGCCCGAGCCGGTGCTCGAGGACGAGGCGGGCGAGGAGTCCGTCGAGGGCAAGACCGCCGACTTCTCGGCGTGCGAGGGGCTCACGGGGCTCGAGAACGCGATCTGCCGGCACGAGGCGCTCCTCGACGTGAAGCCCGACCACCAGGGGCTCATGAACGCCCTGGACCACCTCTACGCCAACCAAGAGAAGCAGGCGGAGAAGTGGGCGGAGAGGCACGGCGAGGACCTCGGCACCACCGAGGGCGAGACGTCCTCGTGCCCGGGCAAGAGCTGTGAGCCGCACGGCAACGGCAACGGCCACTGATCGACCGATCGGGCACCACCGCGGCGCGCGGGGCGTTCGCTAGATCGCCCCGGCGCTGCCGCCCTCTGGGGACGGCGTGCCCCCGGGCATCCCCTCGCCGACGATCGCCAGACGGAGTTGGGGCTCGGCGTCGGCCGAGGACAGCGCGAGGACCTCGTCGCCAGCGCTGATCACGGTCTCGGGCTGCGGGATCACCACGTGGCCCTCGCGCAGGACGGCGACGATCGCGGCGTCCGTCGGAAGGCGTAACTCGTAGAGCGGGCGCCCGGCGTTCGGCGAGCCGTCGGGGATCGTGACCTCGACGAGCGCGATCCTCCCGCCCTCCAGGCGCAGCAGCCGCACGAGGTCGCCGACGGTAACGGCCTCCTCCACGAGCGCAGTCATCAGGTGCGGGATCGAGACGGCCTGGTCCACGCCCCACTGCTCGCTGAACATCCATTCGTTCTTC